>JACPYM010000132.1 GCA_016196035.1 Acidobacteriota bacterium
AGGGGTGCCCGGCGCAAGTCGGGCCGCAGTGAAAAGCTCCAGGCAACTGTTTACTAAAAACACAGGTCTCCGCAAAGTCGTGTAGACGACGTATGGGGGCTGACGCCTGCCCAATGCTGGAAGGTTAAGAGGAGGGGTCAACGCAAGTGAAGCTCCGAATTGAAGCCCCAGTGAATGGCGGCCGTAACTATAACGGTCCTAAGGTAGCGAAATTCCTTGTCGGGTAAGTTCCGACCTGCACGAACGGCGTACTGCTCTGGAGACTGTCCTACCGCGCAGCGCAGCGAACTTGTAGTACCGGTGAAGATGCCGGTTTCCCGCATCTAGACGGAAAGACCCCGTGCACCTTTACTACAACCTGATAGTGAATCTGGGCAAGGTATGCGCAGGATAGGTGGGAGGCTTTGAACTCGGGCTTTTGGGCTCGGGGGAGCCAACGGTGAGATACCACCCTTAGTTTGTTCGGTTTCTAACCTACTGCCGTAATCCGGTGGAGGGACACTATCAGGCGGGTAGTTTGACTGGGGCGGTCGCCTCCTAAATTGTAACGGAGGCGCTCGAAGGTTAGCTCAAGGTGTTTGGAAATCACCTGTAGAGTGTAAAGGCATAAGCTAGCCTGACTGTGAGACAGACAAGTCGAGCAGAGACGAAAGTCGGACTTAGTGATCCGGCGGTTCTGTATGGAAGGGCCGTCGCTCAACGGATAAAAGGTACGCCGGGGATAACAGGCTGATCCTGCCCAAGAGTTCACATCGACGGCAGGGTTTGGCACCTCGATGTCGGCTCATCTCATCCTGGGGCTGAAGAAGGTCCCAAGGGTTTGGCTGTTCGCCAATTAAAGAGGTACGTGAGCTGGGTTTAAAACGTCGCGAGACAGTTTGGTCCCTATCTGGTGTGGGCGCAGGAGTATTGACGGAATCTGACTTTAGTACGAGAGGACCGGGTTGGACTAGCCTCTAGTGTACCAGTTGTCACGCCAGTGGCACCGCTGGGTAGCTAAGCTGGGCAGGGATAAGCGCTGAATGCATCTAAGCGCGAAGCCCGACCGGAGATGAGTACTCCCCATGAGGGTCGTGGAAGACTACCACGTTGATAGGCTGGGTATGTAAGCACAGTAATGTGTTCAGTTGACCAGTACTAATAACCCCATTGGCTTGACCATAAGATTTGCTCAGCGCAAGTTGAGTTTCTTGGCAAGCATAGCTAACAAGCGAAACTCAAGATTACCTATTCAGTTTCTTTAAGTTTTCCGGTGACTCTGTCGGAGGGGTCACACCCGTTCCCATCCCGAACACGGAAGTTAAGCCCTCTTGAGCCGATGGTACTGCGCGGGCAACTGCGTGGGAGAGTAGGTAGTTGCCGGATTAAATTTGAGAAAAGCCGTTCCAGCTTATGCGTAAGCTGGAACGGCTTTTTTGTTTTTACGCTGCACATTCCAAACACATCTGCAATTGCGCTAAGATGCCGCCGTTCAATCATCGCCCCGATTTAACATAGCATAAGGACTGGGTCATATATCTTGCAGCGCAACGCTCTAAAAATATTCGTCATTGTGGTTTGTTTTTTGCCGTTTCATGTTGCGGCACAGACAAAGTCGGCTGCCCGAAAAGCAGAAACGCAAAACGAGGATTCATTCAAACAAGCCAGTGCCCTGTTTGAAGCCGGGCAAGCAGCCCATCAGCGTGGCGACTTGGAGCGAGCCATTGAACATTACACCGCTGCGCTCAAACTTGAACCGTCGCTCTGGCAGATCGACCTACAATTGAGCGCCGCGAATCTGGCGCTGAATCGGTTGGCGCTAGCCCGCCAAGCCATTGAAAAAGTAATTGAACATCTCTCTCAATACGCTGACTCCCTGGAACTGAAGCAGGCCAACGTGCGAGCGCAACTGTTGCTAGGTGAAATTGCCTTGGCTGAAGCTAAGAAGGAAGAGGCTGAAAAAGCGTTTCGCAAGGTGCTTGAATTGAATCCGCAAACAGCGCGGGCACACGCGGGCTTGGCTGAAATGTTCCTGTCGAGTAACAAGTTCAACGAGGCGGCCGCAGAAGCAAAAATCGCGCTCGATACAGGAGATCAACGAACAAACACTTATGCTTTGTATGTCGAAGCGCTCATTGCAGCGCATCGGCATGACGAAGCGCTGAGTGTGCTGAATGAACTGCTCAAACGTGAGCCAGGTTTCACACCGGCGCTGCGGTATCGTGCTGAGGTGTTTGCCGCGCGCAATGATTTCAACAGTGCGATAAAAGATTTGCAGGCCGCACTCACATTTGAGCCGCGCTTACAGGATAAGTTGCGCTTGGCGGAATGGCTTGCCCGCACAAAGCAATATGACAGAGCAAGCGCGCTTTATCAGCAAGCCCTTAAAGACGACCCTGCAAACAAGGAAGCGCAAACCGCCTTGGCTGCGCTGCTGGTCGAATCGGGCAAGGGTGCAGAAGCCATTGCGCAGCTTGAATCACTGATCCAGACGCAACCAAATCGAGCAGACGTTCGGGCGCAATTGGCTGAACTGTATCTTGCCGCACAACCTGAGAAGGCATTGGAGCAATACTCCGCCGCCGCAAAGCTCGAACCGGCGAACCCTGCGCATCAACTTGGCGTAGGCGCGGCGTTGGTCAAGCTGCGGCGTTTTCAAGAGGCCGTGCCAGCCTTGCGTCCGGTGCTGGCGGCAAAGCCAGAGTTAGCCTATTTTGCGCACACCAACCTGGCGACGGCTTTGTTCGAGTTGGATGATTTCGCCAATGCCGCGCGCGAGTTTGTCTGGATACTCAATCAACAACGCGAACAGAAACGCGCGGCAATCACGCTCTATTTTCTGGGCATCTGTTTCGACAAGCTGGGTGATTTGGAGCAGGCGCAAAAAGTTTACGAACAGTTTCTTTCACTGGCTTCGGCTGAAAATCAATTGGAAATTGATAAAGTGAAGCTACGGCTGCCGCCCTTAAAACGCCAGCTTGAAAAAGGACAGGGGAAACACAAGAAAGAGTAATCGTCAGGAGGATTTCGTTATGCCGCAAACCATCAGCACATTGCTCAGGCATGGCTGTCTAACGCTCGGTCTTATTTTCCTTCTGCATCTGCCTGTGCAGGCGCAGAAGCGCGATCATTTGACTGAGCAAGAGGTTGATCTGGTGCGTGAGGCGCAGGAGATTGATTTGCGCATCCAGGTCTTTGTCAAAGCCGCTGACCGGCGCTTGCTGGTATTGACCAATCCGAACGCGACGCAGAAGCCGAAAGAGGAAGAGACCTGGGGGCCGCTGCCAAAAGGCACGCGACTGGAATTGCTCAGCGATTACAAACGCATCCTCGAAGAAGCTGAAGAGAAATTGGATGACGCCTATGAACGCAGTGCAAGGAATGAAAAGATTCCGAAAGCACTCGCGAAATTCAAAGAAGGCATAACCAAGCAAATTGCCCAGCTACGTGCGCTCGCTCCGCAACTCAATGACCCTAAGGAACAACGCGCCTTGGCGGATGCGATTGAAGAGGCCGAGACTGTGACCAAGGGCGCCTTGAAATAAAACGCAGATTTATGGTGAAACAAGAAAAGGCGCGTGGCTGATTCGACAGCGACGCGCCTTTTCATTTGAACAGTAGCCGTGATGTTTACCGCGCCAGCAATGAGCCGACATAACGCAACAATTCGTTCGCGCTCTCGACCGTGTAGCCGCGCTCTTTGACCAGCCGATCCACGACTTCGTTGATGCGGCGCAATTGGTCGTTGTCAGGCGTCTTGGTCGAAGTCGTAATCTTCACCACGTCTTTTAGGTCGGCGAAGATTTTCTTTTCGATGGCTTCTTTCAGCCGTTCGTGCGAGCTGTACTCGAACGATTTGCCTTTGCGCGAATACGAAGAGATGCGGATCAGTATTTCCTGCCGGAAGGTGTTCTTGGCATTTTCGGTGATATTGATCTGCTCTTCGATGGAGCGCATCAGCCGTTCATCCGGTTCCATTGGCTCGTCGGTCAACGGGTCTTTAAGTTTGTCTTTGTTGCAATAGGCTTCGACGTTGTCTAGGTACGAATTGCAAAGGTTGCGCGCCATCTCTTCATACGAATAGACAAACGCCCGATTGACCTCATTCTTAGCGATGTCGTCGTATTCGCGGCGCGCTAGCGCAATCAAATTCAGATAGCGTTCCTTCTGTTCCGCCGAGATGCCCGTGTGCTGGTCGAAGCCGTCTTTGATCGCGCGCAAGGCGTCAATCGGAGTGATGTAACGCACGCCATCTTTGACCAGCGCATTCGACAGGCGGTTGATGATGTAGCGCGGCGAGATGCCATCCATACCTTCGCGCACGGTCTCGGCTTTCAATTCTTTCACGTCTTTCAGCTTGAAGCCTTCGACGTCCTCGCCATCGTATAGCTTCATCTTTTTGACGAGGTCAACGTTGTTCTTCTTCGGCTCTTCCAGCCGCGTCAGCACGGCGAACATGGCGGCGACGCGCAAGGTGTGCGGCGCGATGTGGATATTGCGCAGCACGTCGCTTTGGCCGAGCAGCTTCTCGTAAATCTTCTCTTCCTGCGTGACCTTCAGGTTATAGGGCACCTTGATCATGATGATGCGGTCTTGCAGCGCTTCCGATTTGCGGTTGCCGACAAAGGCGTTGTATTCATTCTCGTTGGTGTGCGAGACGATGACCTCATCGGCGTAGATCATCGCAAAGCGGCCCGTCTTGATGCTTTGCTCCTGCGACAGCGTCAGCAGCGAATAGAGGAACTTCTCATCGCACTTCAAAATTTCGATGAATTCCATCAAGCCGCGATTGGCGATGTTCAATTCGCCGTCAAAACGATAGGCGCGCGGGTCGGATTCAACGCCGATTTCACCGATGGTTGAAAGGTCAATCGAGCCGGTCAGTTCGGTGATGTCCTGCGATTTTGGATCGGAAGGCGCAAAGGTGCCGATGCCGATGCGGTCTTTTTCGGCAAAGAAAATGCGCTCGATCTTGACGTCTTCGATCTTGCCGCCATATTCGTGATCCACCATGTAGCGCGTTTGCGGGCAAAGATCGCCTTCGATGTAAATGCCATAGTGCTTCTCAATGTCAGACCGTAATTCGGGTGGGATCAACTGCATTGGCTCGCCGTGCATCGGACAGCCGCGGATGGCATATACCGCGCCGCTTTCATTGCGCGTCCATTTTTCCAGCCCGCGTTTGAGCAAGGTAACGATGGTGGATTTGCCGCCGCCGACCGGCCCCATCAGCAACAGAATGCGTTTGCGCACTTCCAGCCGCTGGGCCGCCGATTTGAAGTATTCGACGATCTGTTCGATGGCTTCATCAATACCGAACAACTCTTCGCTGAAAAAGTTGTAGCGCGAGACTTCATCGGGCGTGCCTTCTTTGAGTTTCTCGACGCCCACTGACAGGATCATGTCGCAGATGCGAGCGTGGGAGAGCGCCGTGATCTTCGGGTTGGCCGAGGCCATCTCGAAGTATTCGCGAAAGGTTCCTTCCCACGCCAGACGCTCACGCTCGCGGCGGTGCGCCTCCAGCATTTCGGTTAGACTTAAACGATTCTCTTGCTCTGACATGATGTGCTACTGCTCCTTGTCACTGTCGCAAAACCCGCCTTTGCGCGGGGCTGGCAACCAGTAACTCCTAGATGGTTAATCGCTTTTCGTGCTATGAACTCAGGGGGATTCGCGGCAGAGAGGTCTACCGTTAAGTCAGATGGCTTCGACGGGATTGGTTGTTTGTTCAGGTCAAATTCCACGTTCCGTTCTCCTGGTTAATAACTATAGATGCGGAGACCTGACGGGGCACCTCAACTGGGCGACTCAGTATACAACCTAGGAATGGACAAGCAAGAGGGAATTCAAGTTGCTCTGTCAGGCTGCGCGCAAAGAACGAGGCGCGGCTGCCAGACTTGCGTACTGGCGTTGTAAGCAGCGAGCGCGAGCAATTCACCTTGCGGATTGCAAAGCTTCGCCAAAGTCCCATCCGCTAAAGTCTCTTCGAGCAATCCAGTTTGCCGACGCACTGCCTGACCGTAGGCCAACGCGCGCTGTTCGGCGGCCTCAACCATAATTTCAGGAAAAGCCAAGGCCGCGCGCAAAGGCAATAAGGCTTGTCCGGCTTGGCTGGTTTGGGCCAATTCGGCCAGGCGCTCCAGCGTGACAGCTTGACCGAGTGAAAATTGCCCGGCGCGTGTGCGCCGCAAGCTGCTCAAATGCGCGCCCAAGCCCAGTCGCTTGCCCAGGTCTTCCGCCAGCACACGGATGTATGTGCCGGACGAGCAGACGATGCGAATGGTGAAGTCGCGCAGGTTCGCATCGTGGGCCGGCTGGACTGGCTGGGCTGGCTGGGCTGGCTGGGCTGCGACGATCTCCAATGTTTTGATTTCAATCTCGACCGGTTGGCGTTCGATTTGCTCACCACGGCGGGCGAGTTCGTAAAGCTTCACGCCGCCAATTTTCTTGGCCGAATACATCGGCGGAATCTGTTGAATCCGCCCGCGCAAACTGGCGGCGGCCTCGTCCAATTGGGCCACCGTCAAATGTGTTGCCGAGACGGGCGCAGTCAATGGCGCGCCCGTCAAATCGCCGGTGTCAGTGGCAAAGCCGAAGCGCGCGACAGCTTCATATTCCTTATCGTCACCCGCCAGAAATTGCATAAGCCGCGTCGCGCGATTCACGCCCAACACCAGCAAGCCGGTGGCGAAGGGGTCAAGCGTCCCCGTGTGCCCGACGCGGCGCGTGCCCAGCAGCTTGCGCGCACGCGCCACGACATCGTGCGAAGTCCAGCCCGCAGGTTTGTCAATCAACAGAATCCCGTCTTGTTGCAATGCCGTTATTCCTTTCACTTGGGTCGCCTGGATTCATTGACGCGCTCGCGTTCGTGTACGCGGATGCCTGCGCGCCAGTTGGTATTGATGCCGATGCGATAGGTTTCGATTTCCGGCGCGATGCATCGCGCAATGGTCGTGAACGAGCGATGAAAGCGCAACTGTGGCGCCACCAGATAAAGTAACGGCGGCTCATCTGCCAGTTCGATCCCGGCGAACAAACCGCGTGGGCCGAATTCGCCGCGGCTGCGCGCCTGTTCGATGCGCAGCCAATAATCCAGCCCTTGCAGCGGCAATTGCGCGTCTTCGGCGGCTTTGATTTCGATGACGACCAGCCGGCCCGCGTGATTGACCGTCAGCAAATCCAGCACCGAGCGTTCGGCGGCGCGCCAGGCGGGAATTTGGGAATAGACGAAACGCTCATCCAGCCCGGCATCCAGCGCGCGAATGTCGCGGCGTAACATTGATTCGAGCCAGGCTTCAGCTCGTAACCGATAAAACGGGTGGCGGCGGTCTTTGGCTTGTGCGTGGCGGTGTTGAATGAGCTGACGCGCCAACGCTGCGAGTTGCGGAAAATTCTCTTCGTTCAAACTGGACTGTGCTGGTGCGGAAAAGCTCTCTGGCAGCCCCGCGACGCCAAAACTGACGCGCGCAAGTCCGGACTGCCGCGCCCGCGCAAATTCCAAACCGTGCAGACTGAAGCTCTCGCAAGCGAGGTGCGGATGCGCGCGCACTTCAATCAAGTCTGGCGCAAACTGCAAAATCCGGGCACGCCAGGCGTTGGTTTGTTCAGGCGTACCGGGCCACTGCAAGTCGCGCGGATGCGCGTGCAGCAATTCCGCCTGAGCCGCTAATGACACCAGCGTCAGGGTCTCGGCTTGCTCATCAATTTCAAAACATTCGAGCCGCGCGCCAAAGGGCTGACGGTCAAGCAAGGTCAGGCGTTCGATGACTGTTCGAGAATGTGCGCTCGGCACACAGAAGCACAGCCGTTGCGCCCCAGCCTTGAATCCGGCCAGCCACAGCAACCCCGCCGCCACCATGCCGTTAATCTCTTCAAGCTGTTCGGCCGCACTGACGCCCAGCACCAACGTGGTTTGTTGACCGGTTTGCACCCGCCAGCGTGAATAGCGCTGCGCATTGGCCAGTGGTTGAACACGCGCCTGGCTGAAATGCTGGCGGAGCAGCGCGGTTAGCATTGGCGTGAAGGCGGAGCGTCGTTGTTCGTCGCCGGCCACAGCTTCATCCCGCCACTGCGCAACGTTGCGTAACACCAGCGTAGTGAGGTCGCGGCCAAAACTGCGCGTGGCTTGGAGCCGGATTTCCGCCGGGGTGATTTCATAACTCTGCACGCGCCAGTTTTGCGCGCGGTTTTCGTCCCACCAGGCGAAGATGAGCTTGCCCCATTCGACGCTGAATTCGCAGCCGTCCCGCCCGTCGCCGGCAATTTCGGTGAGCACCACCTCGCCGTGGCGCAATTGCCAGACGGCGTTGTTCATGAGCGCCAGCTCCAATTCATATTTGGCTTGGGCAGCGCTGCTGTTGTCGGTGATAGGAATCATTGTAGGCCCACTTGGCAATGCAGTGCGGTTCGTAGCGCTGGCGAGCGGGCTGTGCTAACATCGCCGCCGCTCACAACAGGATTTTACAACCCTCGTTCAATTCAAGCTATCGGCACACACAAATATCACCGCAGAGCAGGCCGCTCTGCCGGTCGTCAGGAAATTTGTCGGCAGGAAAATTATGGTTTGTCACAATTGTGGACGCGAGATCAAATTGGTCGGGAAGGCAATGCGCAGCGATGAATGTCCGCATTGCAAGGCCGATGTGCATTGCTGCAAGAATTGCCGTTTCTTTGATCCCGGCAAGAGCAATCAATGCGCCGAGCCGCAGGCTGATTATGTGCGGGATAAAGTCAAAGCCAACTTTTGCGATTACTTTCAGGCGAATAACCGGTTGCCCTTGACCAAGCGCGCCAGCGAACCCGTGCAGCGCGACGACGCGCGGAAAAACTTCGACAAACTTTTCAGCAAAGGCGGCGCGCAGGGCAACAAAGAAGACGGCGCGCGCGACGCTTTCGACAAATTGTTTAAGAAATGAGATGCTCGCCGAGAAGGTGTTATGAGTGAGCTTTACCAGTTTCCACCGCAACAATTTCCCTCACCGGAAGCGCAATTTTACCGCCCGACCATTGTGCAGCGTTTACCGCAACATGCGCCCGCGCCGCCGCCCACCGAGCAAATCAGTTTCAAGCGCCTGCTGTGGCACCTAACGTTGCTGGGCCTGACGGCTGTCACGACGACGGCGATGGGGGCGCTCTTTTTGAATGACGGCAAAGCGCCGTTGCTGTCCGGACTGATTTATTCTTTTGCTTTGCTGATGATTCTAGGCTCGCACGAGATGGGCCATTACATCGCGTGCCGTTGGTATGGCGTGGCGGCGACGCTGCCATTTTTTCTACCTTCGCCCTTGCCGATCTTTGGAACGTTCGGCGCCGTTATCAAGATTAAATCCCCCATTCCCAGCCGTCGCGCCCTGTTTGACATTGGCATTGCCGGACCGTTGGCCGGGTTTATCTTTGCTTTGCCAGCGGCCTATCTGGCGCATTATTTTGCCAAGGCTGGCGCGCCCGCCGTGCCCGATGGCGAGACGATCATTTTCAATGACCCGCTGCTCTTTAAGCTTTTTTCTAAGTTACTGCATTTGCCGCCCAATATTGACGGCAATCCGCTCTGGTTTGCGGCTTGGCTGGGCTTGCTGATGACCGCGCTAAACCTGTTGCCGATTGGGCAACTGGATGGCGGGCACGTGGTCTATGCGATCTTTGGCGAGCGCGGGCACCGCTTTATTGCCCGGCTGTTTTATCTTGGCGTGGTTGGGTTGGCAGTGTACTCATATTTGCGCGGCGGGTGGATGGGCTGGTTCGTGTGGGTGGTAATCCTGACCATTATGATGCGCTTCGGGCACCCGCCCGTGTTGGATGAAGAAGAACCGCTGGGATTGGCGCGCGTGTTGGTCGCGCTGATTGGTTTGTTGGTCTTTGTGCTGTGCTTTATGCCGTTTCCGATTACGCTTTGAAGACTGGCTTGCGAGGAGACCCTGATGACACTCTATGCTGCTGACGTCATGATCAAAGACGTGGTGACTGTGAAAGAAACCATGCCGCTCAAAGAGATTACCCAATTATTCCGCGAAAAACGCATCACCGGCGCGCCGGTCGTGAACGAGGCCAACGAACTGGTCGGCGTGATTTCCGAAACCGATGTCATCCGCAAAACCACCAGCATCGGCGCTTGGTCGCCCAGCACGGCGGGCCAGATCATGACGGGTAATGCCGTGACTGTCGGCCCCAATGAAACCTTACAGCGCGTCTGCGAGTTAATGTTCAACCGCCGTATTCACCGCGTCGTCGTGGCCGAAGGGAAAAGCATCTGCGGCATCATCACGACGATGGACATCCTGCGCGCCATCGCCACACATTTAGGGCAGAGCCGCGAAGATACTTTTGCAACCTGAGCCAGCGCCGCCTTCCTACCCTTAAATCAAGACCAACGTTGGAATTTCATTTTATCTCTTGGAGATTGGTCAGCCAGCGTGTGTTGTAAATTGTATGCGCCTGCCTCTAAATGGAGGGAACTGGCTTGCGGTAGCAGCGAAAATGACTACACTGTCCAAAGTTTGAGCAAGCGGTATTCATCGCAGTACGAATTCCATCAACAACTCGTCCCAACAAAATTGGCTTCGAGCCTAAGCGCGCCCTAGGCAAGTACGCCCTGCGCCTCTGCTGATCTTGTGGATTGCGGAGCGGCGGCAACTCGCTAGCCGCCCTTGTGCTGCCTTGATACCGCCACCGCATTGAGGTTCACCCACAGCTTACAGTTCTCCCGAACGCTTCTTTTGAATAAAGCGGTGGGTGTGTCATCCAGTAATTCCAAGTTGTAACCGTACATTCGCGTGCTTTGTCGTCATCTGGCAGATTAAGTTAGACACCCGCCGAATGTCACAAAAGGAGAAAAATGAGAAGAACATTCAATAACTGCCTAATCGCGTTATTGCTGGGTTTGGGCCTTACGGCGACCGCGTTTGGACAACGCACGACCGGCGACATCGAAGGCACGGTGACAGACGCCAATGGCGCTGTCGTTCCAGGTGTCAGAATTACTGCTACCGGTATCTCGGTAGGCTTTAACCGGACTGTTCAAAGCGATAGTCAGGGCGTCTTCCGCATCCAGCAAATCCCTGTCGGCGCCTACAAAATCTCGACTGCTGCGATTAGCGGGTTCGCGGCGACGACGGTGGATAACATCACCGTAACCATTGAGAATGCTACGGCGGTCACGCTGAAACTGGGCGTCGCCTCCACTAGCGAATCGGTGGTGGTTACGACTGATTCGTTGGGAGTGAGCATTGATACTTCCGATAGCAAAGTTCAAACGAACATCACCGCAAAACTGATTGAGCAATTGCCCAAAGGCACAAGATTTACCTCAATGTTGCAAATTTCCCCAGCTACCCGGGCGGAACCTCTTTCCGGTGGTTTTCAAGTGGATGGCGCATCAGGTTCGGAAAACACCTTTGTGGTGGATGGACTTCCGCTCGAAAATTTCAGAACGGGCGTCCTTAACACGGTAAACGCCATGCCGAATTCGATTGTCTCTGAGATTCAGATCAAAACCGGTGGGTTTGAAGCGGAGCATGGTGGCGCTTCGGGTGGTGTGGTCGTCGTCGCGACCAAATCTGGTTCGAATACTTTTCACGGTGAAGTAAGCTCGGCCTTTGATGCCAGCGCCTTGCAACCCCGTCCCAGAGCGGCGATGACCCAATTTGCTTCGAGCAGTGCCTCTGCCGCTGCCATCGCGGCCAATCCGGATTACACTTTTCTGCTCAGGCAGAATAAGGATCAATTTTTGAACATGTACCCGACCGGGACTTTTAGCGGCCCACTGGTTAAAGATCGTGTCTGGTTCCTGGGTAGTTATTCGCCGCAGATCTTTAGAACCACGCGTGTCTCGAATTTCATCAACACTACCAGTAATGCGAATTTCTCCACCGGCCAATATGTTCCGACGCCGCGCTTGGTTAACGGAGCACCCATCGCCCCGATTACCTACAAGCAAAACGAGCGCTTCGAATATGCCTTTTCTAAAGTGGATGCACAGATTCTCAATAACTTGCGCGGTTCGGTAAGTTATCTATGGAACCCAGACATTACACACGGCGGTATTCCTGACGCTAGCATTAGTACTAGAAATCCGGTGAACGTCACTTACGCAGGGACTTCATATACTTCCGGCGACTACGCGGCGCTGCAGGGTGGACGGGCCAACTCAAACAATTTCACGGGCCAGATGGTGTATACACCGACTGCCAAATTGATTGCGACATTCCGTTATGGCCGCGCTTTTCAGAATGAAAAAGCCGGAAACTATGCGCTGGCCAACGAACCCCGCTATGTCTGCGGTGGGTCACAAGGTGCTTATGCAACGATTGTAACCGGCTGTCCGGGCGGTCTTGGATTCTCAAACCTCACCACGAATACCATTAATACGCGGGACGTTTCGCTCAAAAATGAGTACAACTGGGACGTTAGCTATCTTCCGCGTGATTTTGGCGGCAAACACGAATTCAAGGGCGGCTATCAATACGGGCGCACCAGCAATGACGTATTGACTGGTAATGCCGGCACTGGCACGGTAACGCTTTTCTATGGTCAGGATTATGCGGGAGCCGGAACCGGCGTCAGTCTTCCTTGCGCCCTGGGAACAGCAAGCTGTATTGGGGTAGGAACGTTTTCTAGATCTGGCTCAAAAGGGACGGCCAGAAACAACTACCAGGCGATTTACGGGCAGGATAAATGGCAACCTATTCGTCGCCTCGTATTGAATTTGGGGATAAGACTCGAAAAGGAAAACCTGCCTTCTTATAACGAAGGTTTCGCCTTGGCTGGTTCGCCGATTCCGCCGATTCGCTTAGGTTGGGGCAAAAAGATTGCTCCGCGTTTAGGCGGGGCCTATGACGTGTTCGGCAATGGCAAGACGAAAATTTATGCCAGCTACGGTTGGTTTTATGATCGTTTGAAATTCAACCTGCCACGCGGGCTTTTTGGTGGCAACTTTTTCCGCACAGATTACTTTCCCATTACCGCCGCCAATCCGAACTACAGCTACTACACGCCATCGAAAATTTTGGGAACGTGGACTGATCCCCTCGGCGGTGGCAACCCTTCAACCGCAGGCGGCTTGAGTCTTCTGCAAAGAGATTTTCGTATTCCGTCCAACCTGACCCCGGCGCAGTTTACCGCGCTTGGGCTGCCGGTAACGGGCATTGCTCCTGATCTGAAGCCTTTCCGTCAAAGTGAGATTACGGTTGGCTTCGAAAGGGAACTGTTGAGAAGTTTTGTCTTATCAGCTCGCTATACACGCAAGAATATTGATTCCACTATCGAAGACCACGCCATTCTGGGAATAGGAGAATCGGAAAACTACCCCATCGGAAACCCGGGCGAAGGCTACGATTTGAAACTTGACAAGGCGACTGGCTACGTGAAGTCAGCGAAACCGCAGCGTGTGTATAACGCTTTGGAAGTGGTGCTCAACAAACGGCTGTCGAACAGCTACTTTTTCAATGTGAATTACACGTATAGCCGCTTGTACGGCAACTATTCAGGTTTGTCCAGTTCGGACGAGGGCGGTCGTAACGCACCGGCGACCGATCGTTTCTTTGATTATGCCGCTAATGGTTTTACGGCGACTGGCGAACCAGATAACGGATTTTTGGCGACTGACCGGCGGCATGCGCTAAAGGCCTATGGTGGCTACTCATTCGACAAGTGGATGGGGAAAGGCCATTCCACTGACCTGTCGTTCTTCTACACCGCACTACAAGGAACACCTATAACCACTTTTGTGGGTTTTGTGGCTACGTCAATTCCTCTATCAAAGCGCGGGGATTTAGGCAGAACTCCGGTCTATACGCAAACGGATCTTTCCTTGACGCATCGTTATAAGATCAAGGAGCGTTACTCGATAGCATTTGACTTTAATGTCTTAAATGCTTTCAACCAGAATACTCCGATTGGCCTTGTCACCGGGAAGTATCGCGTGACCAATACGATTGCGGCCAGTGACATTGACCCTACTTACAATGCCAATACGCAAACGTTGACTGCGGTCATGAACAAGCTCTTGAGCGGGCAAATCGGCGCGCAAATTGCCGGTCTGGCCAGCGGCGCCAATCCGAGTATTAGCGGATCAGCGGCGACAGCGGGCAGAACCAATCCGGTTAGACCCCTTTATGGGCAGCCTTCTTCCTATCAAGGGCTGCGGAATGTTCGCTTTGGTTTCCGCTTTAACTTCTAAGTTGACGGACAGGTAATTGCCGAACACATTGCCGCGCAGTAACAAAGATAGGCAGTAAAACCTGGCAGCAGGTTCAACGCCTTCTTTGTTACTTCGCGGCGTTCATTCTTTGTCGCCTGAAGTCAAGCTCCTGCTGCTCAAATGGCCGCTTATCGTGGACACAAAATGCGCGGCCACGGTAGCGCAATCTGACGAGATTGCGCGGCTGCATCAGGCAAGCCTTGAAGGCGCGTGTAAAACTGAAGCGCACTGCTGACGAAGCGGCGCAATCTCGGCAGATTGCGCTACCCTATCCGCTGGCTTAACAACACGGCGCGTCAGCATTAAGAAAGCTCACCTCGTGCGCCGGCACAATCTCTTCAAACAATTTGCCCGGATTGAGAATGCCATTGGGATCGAGCGCGCGTTTGAGCGTCTTCATCAGTTCCAGCGTCGGGTGATCAATGGCTAAATCCAGAAACGGCGCTTTGGCATAGCCCACGCCGTGCTCGCCAGAAATCGTCCCGCCGAGTTCGACCGCCTTTTGAAAAATCTCGCGCACGGTGGCCGCGCCGCGTTTGCGCGTGGCTTCTTCACGGTCACGCAACATCACGTTGATGTGCAAATTGCCGTCGCCCGCATGGCCGAAGGTGGGAATCAGGAAGCCGCTGCGCGCGCTTAATTCTTCGACAAAGGCCAGCATCGCCGGGATGCGGGAACGCGGTACCACGGCATCGTGATTGAGTTTGATGACGCCCGTGCGCGCCACCGCCGGAGACATCTTGCGGCGCACTTCCCAAATCGCCTCGGCCTCGGCCTCGTTGCTGGCCTCCCGAAATTGCAGCGCGCCATGCTTGCGGCACATCGCGCGGACGATTTCAGCCTCGCGCGTGACAGCTTCTTTTAAGCCGTCCACTTCGATGATGAGCAATGCGCCTGCCGCACGCGGCAAGCCGGATGGTTCGTAATCCTCGATGGCGTTGATCGAAGTGCGATCCAGCAATTCCAACGCGACCGGCAAAATCCCCGAAGTCGTAAAGTCCGCCACGCAATTGCAGGCCGCCTGAGCGGTCGCGAAAATCGCCAGCGCCGTGCGCCGGGCTTCCGGCTTCGGCAATAACCGTAAGATGGCGCGTGTGACGATGCCGAGCATGCCTTCGCTGCCGATCAGCAAACTTTCCAGATGAAAGCCGGTCGCATTTTTGGGCACGCGCCCGCCCGCCTTGATGATCTCGCCGGTGGGCGTGACGAAATCGAGGCCGAGCACGAACTGTTGCGTGTTGCCATACTTCACGCAACGCGGCCCGCCGGCATTGAGCGCAATGTTGCCGCCGATGAACGATTCGCGCCAACTCGACGGATCGGGCGGATAGAACAGGCCCTGCGCTTCGACCGCTTGTTGCAATTCGTAATTGGTGACGGCGGGTTCGACCACGGCGACCAAATCGGGCTGATTGATTTCGAGGATTTGATTCATGCGCGCTGTCGCCAGCACCAGGCCGCCTTTAACCGGCACTGCGCCGCCGGTGTAGCCCACGCCGCCGCCGCGCACTGTGACGTAAAAACGCTGCTCATTCGCCAGCCGCATAATCACCGCGATCTCTGCGGCAGTGCGCGGGAACACGACCGCTTCGGCGCAGAAGACTTGTTTGAGCGCGTCCTGTGAATTAGCGGCGATGACATCTGTTGCCGTAGAGAGATGCTCAGGGCCAACGATGTGCGCGAGTTGTGCGAGGATTTCTGTTGTAACCATTGTGATGGGTTCAGCCTGACAAGGCTTTCAAAAATTTTCCTACTTGCTTCTTGATGTCCGGCTTGCTCATCAAATCCAATTTTTTCGGCCAGGGGTAAAGCGCCGAAATCACCGCGACGCTATCCGCGCCAGCTTTGATGACGGCGCGCGCGCGTTCGACGGTGATGCCGCCGATGGCGACGAGCGGTCGGTCGGCGAGCGCTTTGGCGGTGGCGACCAGTTCCAAGCCTACGACGGGGCTGGGGTTTTCTTTGGTGGTCGTTTGATACACCGGGCCGATGGCGAGGTAATCCGCTGAGGTTGGCAGCGCTGCTTGAAACTGTGCGAGCGAATGCGTTGAGAGGCCGATGATTTTGTCTCGGCCCAAAATCTCGCGGGCTTCTTCGACCGTCAGATCATCCTGGCCCAGGTGCACGCCATCGGCATCGGCAGCCAATGCGACGTCTACGCGGTCGTTGATGATGAGCTTGGCGCCGGCGGGCCGCGTCAACGCCAGACAAGCACGCGCGGCATCGAGCAATTCTTTGGCGCTGGCGTCTTTGTCGCGCAACTGGATAAAGGTTGCGCCACCAGCCAGCAGCAAACGCACAATCTCGGCGTGCGTGTAATTGGAAAGCTGGGTGTCGGTGATGGCGTAAAGTTTGGGTAGTTGCAACATAGCAGGCTTATTCGCAGATAAATGGAGCGGGGGAAACGAAATGCGAAGATACACGATGCGCCGGGGGATGCCAATTCGCTGGCCCGCCCGCGTGAGCGATTTATAACGGGGAAAGCGCTATGCAAGATGGGCATTTTGGCTATAATGCGCGCCGGTCGAAAGCTGACGCTCCTTTTTACGCCGCTGCGAGACAGAAGCCGTTGCTTCTGAGGCCAAACCGGAATGCGTCAGCGCGTCACCCCCTTCGCTCTTCTTTTCGGCAAATCACATTTCACCTTTGCACTTGAGCCTTTTGTACTTGAGAAGGAGGAACGATGAGAACACGGCTTTTGGCTCTCACTACGTTGCTGGCCTGCACCTTTCTTTTAACGGCCTGCCCGCAACAAACCACCATTGGCAAATTACAAAACGATCCGGCCCGTTACCGGAACAAAGAAGTCGCGCTGGTCGGCAACGTGACCAACAGTTTCGGCGCGCTCGGTTATGGCGCGTATGAATTGGATGATGAAACCGGGCGCGTTTGGGTGCTGACTGAACGCGGTGTGCCTGCGCGAGGCGCGCGCGTCGGCACGGTCGGCAAATTCGTCAATGGCGTGACATGGGGCGGACGCAAGTTCGGCAGTGCGTTTCAGGAAACAGATCGGCGGGTGCGCTAGTCGGTAGTTGGTAGGCAGTAGTCAGTGTTTAGCAACTTGCTGCGGATCACTGACTACCGACTACCGACTGTTTTAGGCCGCTTTCGGGCGACCGTGGATGCGGATGGAATCGTAATCTTCAGCCTGTATGGTGAATTCGTACTCGCGCGCGGGGACGTATTTGCCGGTCATCTCGTTAAACTTCATGAGAAACGGTTCGATGTAATCGTGCATTATGGCGCTCTCTTCCACGACCTTGTGTTGCACGTGGGCCACGTCGTCTTTGCTGATACCGACATGGTGCATCAGCCGTAAGGGCAGCTTGGCCGCCTCTGAAACGCCTGTGTCCACGACATACTCTTCGTGGCGCGCTTCCATCTCGATGAGTTGCTTGAAGAAATCTTCAGTGTCAGCGTAGGTCAGTGCTTTTTCCATATCCCGATCTCCTTGTGCACATACGTTGATGTTAAGTCCGCCGGTTTAGGCCAGCGGTTTGGGGGTGAAAGAAATACTTGCCAACTGCCGCAACAGCACCAGCAGCCATATAAAGCCATTGAGCGGGTTATGAAGGAACTACAGGATCATGCAA
Source organism: Acidobacteriota bacterium (assembly GCA_016196035.1). Taxonomy (NCBI): domain Bacteria; kingdom Pseudomonadati; phylum Acidobacteriota; species Acidobacteriota bacterium. Next base: position 17,767 of record JACPYM010000132.1, read on the forward strand.
AGAGAAAGTAATCAGCGCCGCATGAATTGTCAACGTTTTGTGACTGAACCCGGCCGCAAACTGAAGCCGAATAAAATTACGGTGGCCAGCGCCGCGCTTACCGCAAACCAATCTCCGTGCCGCGTATAAAATGTTTGGGCGCTGCGCGCCTGTGCCTGCCAGCGTTGCGTGCCTTCGACGAATTGCGGCAAGGCGTCCACCACGCGCCCGTCCGCCGTCAGCAGGGCCGAAATTCCCGTGTTCGTCACCCGCACCAGATCGCGGTTATTTTCGATGGCCCGCAGCCGCGCGTGGGCCAGATGTTGCCGTGCCCCGGCAGTCGGGCCGAACCAGCCGTCTTCTGAAACATTGACGAGCAGCGTTGCGCCGTTTTGCACGAAACGCCGCACCAGATCGGGATAGGCCGCTTCATAACAAATGAACGCGCCGGTACGCACATAACTCGTCGTGCGTTCAATCGCCGGGGCCTCAGCGCCGCCGGTTTCGCTGGTCAGCAGCGCCGCCCGTTGGGTGCTGAGTTTGAGTGTGTTGACCACGGCTTGCTGGCCCGGCGTGAAATCGCCCGTGATGGTGGGCACGAAACGTCCCAGCGCGAACCGCCAGGGTACGAATTCGCCAAACGGCACCAAGCGCATTTTGTCATAGCGTTGCAAGGCTTGCTGACCGGCGGCATCAGGTCGCGGGCTGATCGTGCTGACACTGTTGAAATAGGCTTCGTTGCCGTTGTCGCCCGTGCGGGCGACCGAGTTGATGAGGAAATAACTGCCGCTTTCACGCGCCAGCGTGTTGATGCGTTGCCGCACCGCCTCGTCGTTGTCATAGAAAAGCGAAAGCGGGCATTCCGCCCAAATCGTCAAATCAACCGGTTGACCGGCGCTCGCCTGCTGGGTCAGCGCAATGGTTTTCAGCAAATAGCGCGTCGTATCTCCCAGCGGGATGTCAACGGGAATGTTCGGTTGCACGCCGAGTACGTTGATGGTTGAAGCGGATTGCGTTGGCGGGTTGGGCTGCATAGCCGGTAGCCAGAACGCGAGCGCGCCAAAGAGCAACAGGGCACTGGCCGCGTGCCGCACAGGCCGTTCTTTGGCGTTGAACAACAAGACCAGCCACGCGCTGCCCGCCACGACCAAGCCGCTCAGGAAATAAACGCCGCCGAATTGCGCCAGCCGCGCGACCATAAAATACCGCGCTTGCGAGACGCCCAGAGCATTCCAGGTCACGCCCGTCACCAGTGGCCGCAACCATTCCGTCGCCACCCAGACCAGCGGCGCGCAGGCCAGCGCCACCGTGCCGAAACGCTTGAGCAGTTGCGCCAGCACCGCCGCGAACAACGCGGGAAAAAGCGCGAGCACAGTGGCGAATAAAAACGCTACGGCATAGGCCCCGCCCGTCAGCAGCCCGCCGTAATGCGTCATCGAATGCGCAATCCAGTTTTCGGCAAAGAAGGTAAACAACACGCCCGTCAGCCAACCCAGCCATAAGGCGCGCCGCCAGCTCACGCCTTCGCTCAATGCATACAACAAAGGGGCCAACGCCACCCAGGCCAACCAGCTTAAATCGAACGTCGGGAAGGAAAGCAGCAATAACAGCGCCGAAGCCGTTGCCAGTGTGGATTGCCAAAGCAGACCAGCCGGAGCCAAGGCCAGTGGGACAAGTATTCGCTTGAAGTTCATGGGGCGGGATTCTACAGCGCCTCAGCGTTGAGCGCGAAAGCTGTCAGGCATTTGTGGAAGGTAAACAAAGATTGGCTGGGAACGCTGCGCCCGGTTCAGCGTTCCCAGGTGATGGCCCTGCTTCCTGCTAGACGATTCAGCACCATGCCGCTATGATTCGCGCATTCAAACATCAACATTGAAAGGCCTGAAAGGCCCGAAAGGCAGGCAATGGCGACCGTAACCGGATTCAGCGCGCTCGATTTTCAACGGCTTCCGCCAGCAGCGCAGATGCGCCGCGCCGCCGAGTTTTATGAGTTGCTGTGCCGCCGCCGCACCGTGCGCGAATTTGCGCCCGACCCTGTGCCTCTTGAGTTAATCGAACTGGCCATCAAGACCGCCGCGACTGCGCCGTCGGGGGCCAATCAACAACCCTGGTTTTTTGCTGTGGTCAGCAATCCCGAAATCAAGCGGCGCATCCGCGTGGCCGCCGAGGCCGAAGAATACGAAAACTACAACGGGCGTTTCCCTGATGATTGGTTGCAGGCGCTGGCCCAATTCGGCACCGACTGGCACAAAGAATTTCTGGAAGTCGCGCCGTATTTAATCGTCGTTTTCAAACTCGATTACGGGATTGCGTTGCAAGCTGACGGCAGCGAGCGCAAACTCAAACACTACTATGTCAACGAATCGGTCGGCATCGCGACAGGGATGTTGCTGGCGGCCTTGCACAACGCGGGGTTGGTGACGTTGACGCATACACCAAACCCAATGGGATTTTTGACCGAGATTCTCGGACGACCGAAGAACGAGCGCCCGTTTTTGCTGATTCCGGTCGGCTATCCGACAGCGGATGCGCGGGTGCCGAACATCGGCAAGAAGCCGTTGGATGATGTGATGTCAGTACTTGCATGAACTTGTTATGTGGATAAAAGACCGAAGTTCAAAAACACGAGGTGTATTCTGGCTCGCATGTTTGTCGGCAATTGCGCTGCTGCAAGCATGCCAGGGGACTTCGTCAATCAACGAAACGAGCGCCAAAGCTGATGCACCATCGAGGCTGACAATTGACAAGTTTAGTTCGATCTTCGGAACCAAATACTTGATGGCGTCAGGGTATATCCTGGTGGAATCTGAACGTTATTTTTCCTCCTATGAAGGGAAAAGCGCCAAGGCGTTTAACTATGTTTTTATGAACCCTGATGATCTGACGAGCCAGTGGCTTTTACCGCATTCAAATTACTTCTTTGTCGATGTTCAGGAATTACCTCTTTGGAAGGACGAGAGAGAGCAAAACAAAAACTGCTGCCAGCCACAACAACGGTCGAAATCGGAGGCACCGCCGCGACCGTCTACACAATTGCTGCTTTATACGCTGGTCAAAGCGAATACGAACGACAATAAAATTCTTGACTACAATGACCGCAAGACGATAGCGATCTCAGATGTCAGCGGAATCAATTACACTGAGCTTGTGCAAGACGTTGATTCCATCGTGCATCAGCAAATGTATAGCCCCGATGAATTTTTGGCGGTTTATTTGTCACACGGAAAATACACTGCAATGCGGCTTCATTTGAAAACGCGACAGTTCACACTCACAAAGGAAATTGCACCAATTCCCAAATCTCAACAACCATTGAGCTAATCTTTTTGGAGGACGATGATGAAACATGAAACTACAAAAGCTGTGTTGCCCTCGCGGCGACGCTTTCTGAAAAATTCGGCGTCTACCGGCGTTGGCCTAATGTTCATACCCGCCGCTTCTGTCTTCGGCACGCCCGCCAACTCTGCGATAGGATTGGGCGTCATCGGCTGTGGTGGACGAGGCACCTATGACACCAGCGTGTTCGTCGAAAATACCGAAGTCCGCTTAACCGCTTTGCACGATTTGTTTGATGATCGGTTGAATGCCTTCAAAGGGCGCTTTGACAAATTTGCCGAGCAGAAAGGCTATGCGGGCGTGCCATCCGCCAACATCTTTCGCGGCGGCAAGGCGTATGAAAAACTCGTCCAGTCCAAAGACGTGGACATCGTGCTCGTGACCAGCCCGCCGTATTTCCATCCCGATCACTTTGAAGCCGCTGTCGCCGCAGGCAAGCACGTCTATCTGGAAAAACCGGTGTCGAGCGATGTCGCGGGTGCACAGCGCGTCATCAAGACTGGGCGCGCGGCGAATGGCAAAGTTTGTATGCACGTCGGTTTCCAGAAACGCTACGACGAAGGCTACAAAACTGTGATCGAAAAGATTCACGCGGGCGAAATCGGCGACATCGTGTTGGGCCAGACGTTTTACTACACCAACGACCTCGACCGGCGCGAGAAAGCGGGCCTGAGCGATTTGGAAAACCGCATTCGCAATTGGGTCTTCGACAAGGCGCTGTCGGGCGACATCATCACCGAACAGAACATCCACATTCTCGACATCGTCAACTGGGCGCTCAAGGCGCATCCGCTCAAAGCTGTCGGCACGACGGGTCGGGCCTTGCGCAAAGAAGTCGCGGGTGTGCCCGCCGATTACGTGTGCAACGATCACTTCATCCTGACTTACACCTATCCCGGAGACGTGCATATCAGCTTCAATTCAAACCAATTCAAGAACAAAGGCTATCGCCAATCGGGCGAACGGTTCTTCGGTTCGTTGGGTGTGGCGGATACCTTGCAGAGCGGCCCGGCCAAGATCATCTCGAACAAGGACAACGGCGTGGTGACTTACAACGGCCCGGTGGATTTGCACAAGGCGAACATTGCCAAGATGCAAGCGATGGTCGAGAGCATCAAATCCGGCAAGTTCGACAACCAGACCGAACAGGGCGCGGACACGACGCTGACGACGATTCTGGGCCGCATGGCTGCTTACAGCGGCAAGGAAGTGACTTGGGACACGATGCTGAAGTCGCAGCAGAATTGGAATCTCAAGCTTAATCTGGACAGCGTGGGCAACAGCGCGGTTTCAATGAAATAGAGAGCTATTCAAGCAAAACAGTACGGGGAGTGTGAGCGACCTGCGCCTTGGCGTTAGGCATATTGGCAGCTACTGACGCAGTGGCCAAGGCGCAGGTCGCTCACACTCCCCGTACTGTTTCATCACGTTCAAAACTGCTGATCCCATCGAATTTTGTGGGTCAGCATCTATGGCCGCCGAGCGAAGCGGCAATCAGCAAGTTGTGTAACCAATTCTGGTGATAAACAAAACCGTTCAAAGCCGCAAAGGGCGAGTGACGCGTCGGGTCACGGCGGCGCAAACTCGCACTGTAGGGATGAAAGTTCCATTGCAGCGCCAGCGCGCGCAACGCCAGCCGGGCCGTCGCC
>JACPYM010000133.1 GCA_016196035.1 Acidobacteriota bacterium
GTTTGCCTGGGAAGACAAATTCAAACGCTTGCTCTTACGATTTGAGACCAAGCAGAAACGTCATCTTGGCTTCAAACTGATCGCCTTCACACTGATCAATCTCAGAGAGTTTTGTGCCGGATGAAACTTGCAACCAGTTCAACTTAAAAGGGGTGTGACCCAATATGACCAACTACCAATTCACCAAAATTCGCCAACAGTTCCCGCGCACGGTGCTCGCCAACATTGAGCAAACCGTCGCGCAACAACTCGAAAAACTGCAAATCAAACCCGGCGCGCGCATCGCGGTCGGTGCGGGCAGTCGTGGCATCGCCAACATCGCCCGTATCGCGAAGGCCGTCGTTGCAGCCGTCAAAGCCAAAGGCGGCGAGCCGTTCATCTTCCCCGCGATGGGCAGCCACGGGGGGGCGACGGGGCTGGGGCAGGCTGAGATTCTGGCTTCGTATGGCATTAACGCAGAGACGATGGGGTGTCCGATTCGCTCTTCGATGGAAGTGGTGCCGCTGGATCAGGGCAGTCTGGAAATCCCGCTCTTTATGGATCGGCACGCCTATGAATCGGACGGCGTGATATTGATCAATCGCATCAAGCCGCACACGGCCTTTCACGGCCAGTACGAGAGCGGGTTGATGAAGATGTGCATCATCGGCTTGGGCAAGGAGCGGCTGGCGAATACCTTGCACGCGCACGGGATTTATGGGCTGACGACGCTGATGCCCAAGGTGGCGACGAAGATTTTGGAAACGGGCAAGGTCTTGCTGGGCGTGGGCATTGTCGAGAACGCCTACGACGAAACGATGATCATCGAGGCCATGACGCCCGCCGAGATTCTGACGCGCGAACCGGAGTTGCTGGCTATCGCTAAACAATCGCTGCCGAGTTTTCCGCTCTCAGATATTGATGTGTTGATCGTGGATCGCATCGGCAAAGACATCAGCGGTTCGGGCATGGATCCGAACATCATTGGGCGTATGCGAATCCGTGATCAGATGGAGAACTCCGGGCCGGAGGTGAAGGTCATCGTGATTACGGACATCACCGAGGCTTCGCACGGCAATGCTTGCGGGATTGGTTTGGCCGACGTGACGACGCGGCGTTTGGCCGACAAGATTGATTGGGATGCGACGTATATGAACGGCGTCACCAGCGGGTTTTTCGAGCACTTCATGTTGCCCATCGTCGCGCCGACCGATGCGAAAGCAGTTGAATGGGGCATCCGCGCCAGCCACGCGCCCACCCAGCCCAAGAAGATCGTGCGCATCAAAGACACGTTGCACCTGAGCGAACTTTACGTCTCGGGCGCCGCGCTGGCCGAGGCCAAAGACAAGGTCGAAATTATCAGTGAACCAATGGACTTGTTTGACGAACGGGGCGCGCTCATCGCGTTTTGAACTATGGCAGAGCGTGTTTTAACGCTGCGTGAACTCAACCGGGCGACGCTGGCTCGGCAGATGTTGCTGGCGCGTGCGGATGTATCTGTTCCTGCTGTTATCGAACGGCTGGTTGGGATGCAGGCGCAACTCGCCTCCGCGCCGTATGTCGGTTTGTGGACGCGCTTGCCCGCTTTCAAACGCGCGGACCTGGCGGAGTTGATTGAGAACCGCATGGTGGTCAAAGCGACGCTGATGCGCGCGACCTTGCACCTTTGCACGGCGGCGGATTACCTGCGTTTTCGCACGACGCTGCAACCGATGCTGAGCGGCGCGGGCGCGGCCATTGCCAAACAACGCGGCAACGATTTTGACCGCGACAAACTATTGAATGCCGCCCGCAAATCCATCGGCGAAAAGTCGCGTACCTTTGCCGAAATCAGCACAATGGTTTCAGAGTTGATGCCTGACTATGATGTGGGCGTGTTGCGCTACACGGTGCGCACGCACATCCCATTGGTGCAAGTGCCGATTGCCAGCGGTTGGAGCTATTCCAACAAGCCTGAATTCACGCTCGCCGAAACGTGGCTGGATCAGAAAATTTCACCCAAAGACAATTTGCAAGAATTGGTGCGGCGTTATCTGGCGGCGTTCGGCCCCGCTGGCGTGACGGATGCGCAAACGTGGTTGGGAATGAAGCTGAAGGATGTGTTTGAAGAGTTGCGGCCCGAATTGCAGGTCTATCGTGATGAAGGGCGGCGCGAATTGTTCGATCTGCCCGATCAAGTTTTACCTGCTGAAGAGACGCTCGCGCCCGTGCGCTTCTTGCCGGAATTCGACAACCTGCTGCTGTCGCACAGCAACCGCAAGCGCGTAGTGGCCGACGAATATCGCGCACGGGTTTACCTGCCCGCCTTGCGGGTCGCCGCGACAATCCTAGTGGACGGTTTCGTGCGTGGGGCGTGGAAGGTTGAAAAAGACAAGACTGCTGCGACCTTGGTGATCGAACCTTTTGAGAAGCTGGCGAAAAAGGAGCGTGTGGCGCTCGCCGAAGAAGGCGGGCGGCTGCTGCGTTTTGTCGAACCAGAGGCCAAATCGTTCGCAGTGCGGTTTGCCGAGAATCCTTGAGTTAGCGCCTGCGCAGCAATCAATCTGAACAACCCGGAGCAATTGGTATGAGCAAAGGCCGCCTGGAAGCCTTCAGTGATGGTGTCATTGCGATCATCATCACGATTATGGTGTTGGAATTGAAAGTGCCGCATGGTGACGATTGGGCGGCGTTGCAACCCTTGCTGCCCGTGCTGCTGAGTTATGTGCTCAGCTTCGTCTATATCGGCATTTACTGGAACAACCATCACCACATGTTGCAAGCCGCCGGCAGGGTCAACGGCATCATCCTCTGGGCCAATTTACATCTGCTGTTCTGGCTTTCACTCTTTCCGTTTATGACCGCGTGGATGGGCGAAAATCATTTCGCGGCCTTGCCGGTGGCGCTGTATGGCGCGGTACTGTTTATGGCGGGTACTGCATATTACATCCTGGCGCGGGCGTTGGCGGCGCATCACGGCAAAGATTCCAAATTGGCTGTGGCGCTTGGGAAGGATTACAAGGGGCTGCTCTCGCTGGTTATTTACGCGCTGGCGATTGTGCTGGCGTGGCGTTACACGTGGACGGCCTTTGCCTTGTATGTGGTGGTGGCGTTGCTCTGGTTTATCCCGGATCGCCGGATTGAACGTGTGTTTGCGGATTGACGCCGGGGCAAAGATTTGGTCGTTATGACTTTTGCTGCTGCTCCAACTGCAATTGCGTAAACGCCAGCAACATTAGATACACGGCGCTAAACAACAGCGTGAACAAGCCGGCAAAGGCCAGCGTCTGGGTATGCGCCCAGGGGTCGCGCACGCCATCCAGCAACTCAAAAAACAGATTGCCGGGCCGGAACAAGACATCCCAACTATTCCAACGCAACACGCGCCCGAAATAGAGGCCGAAGCCATTCAACACCATCACGCCAAACACGAACAACCAACTGGCCGCGCGTCCGGCGAAGCGGCGCACCATCTCTTGCATCAGGAACAGCGAGACCAGCCCCAGAAATACGCCCGTCCAGGCAAACGATACCAGCACGATCAGGTCGTACCAGAGCGGCACGCCGTTGCGTGGTTTCAGATGAATGATGTCCGTCACCAAATAGGTGGCGTTGGGCAGAAACAACAACCATAAAACAGCAAAGACGCTCACCGGCAACCAGCGCCGCTGCCGGTGCTGCAACCCGTGTTGCAAGTTATAAGCCGCCAGCGCGCCTAACAACGGCAGCCACGCCAGAAATAGATTCCAGATCAGCCAGCTTTGCAACACACCGTAACGCCACGTGCGCAGGCCCAACAGCGCCAGACAAAGCGCCGTGGCAAAGACGAGTGCGGCTACGACAGGGAATTGCCTGCGCCAATGCGAATAGCCGGGCCATTGCGAGAGGGAAGGTGCGTTGGAGAGGGTAGACATCGGAAAACGTGAACGCATACGAAACCTCGGTGGTGAATTCGGGGCAGAGCCAAGTGCAGCTTAGCACGCCGCGCAAGCTCAAACGAACCGAGGTTGGGTTGCGTTCCTAAAACCTCCGGTACAGCAGAGCTTTTGCAAAGTCCTCAAACATCCGCCAAAGACCTTTGACTGACGCCTGATTCCCGGTTCCTGATTCCTGACAAATTGAAAATACCGGCAGCTTTTCAGTTTGTCAGGAATCAGGAACCGGGAATCAGGCGTCAGTCAAACCGTTCGAGCGCTCTCGCTAGCGACTTTACAAAAGCCCTGTCCGGTACAGCACCACTGCTGCTGCCTGCTTGCTCACGTTCAAGCCGCTGTGCTACGTTGCGCCGCGTCTATTCGAGCCTGCACTCGATTCACCAAACATCTTCAAAGAGCGGAGACCACAGTGGCAAAACAACCGATCTATGATGCCATCATCATTGGTTCTGGCGCGTCCGGCGGCATGGCGGCCAAGGAACTGACCGAACGCGGCCTGCGCGTGCTCGTGTTGGAAGCCGGCCCGAAGCTCGACCCCAGCCAGTTCAGCATGAACAAGTGGGCTTACGAATCCATGTATCGCGGCTTTGGCCCGACAGGCTGGAAGCAAAACGAGCAATGGATGCAGGACACGGCGGGCGAATTCAGCCGCAACTTTTACATCAAAGACACCGAGCATCCTTACACGACCGATCCGGGCAAACCGTTTATGTGGGTGCGCGCGCGCGTCGTCGGCGGCAAGACGCTGCACTGGGGCCGCCTGTCGTGGCGCTTTTCCGACCTGGATTTCAAAGCCAAAACACACGACGGTTGGGACGAAGATTGGCCGATCAGTTATGACGAGATCGCGCCGTATTACGACAAGGCCGAAGAGTGGATCGGTGTTAGCGGCAATCAGGACAAATTGTGGTATTTGCCCGACGGCAAATTTCTGCCGCCGATGGCGCTCACCTGCGGCGATCAGTTGATTAAGAAAGGCGCGGCTAAACAAGGCATTGCGCTGGTGCAGCCGCGCGTGGCGATGCTGACCGCCGTCAAACCGCAGCACGCCAAGTATGGCCGCGCGCAATGCCACTATTGCGGCAGTTGTGGCAACGGTTGTTCGGTCGGCGCGATGTTCAATTCGCTGGCTTCGACGCTGCCCGCCGCCCAGGCGACAGGGCGGATGACCTTGCGCACCAATTCCATCGTGCGCCACATCATCGTGGACAACAACACGGGCAAGGCCAAAGGCGTCGCCGTCGTTGACCGGCAGACGCGGCAGGAGCAGGAATTTTTCGGCAAGGTCGTGATTGTGGCCGGTTCGACGCTCGAATCTACGCGGCTCTTGCTCAATTCCAAATCACGCCAGCATCCCAAGGGCCTGGGCAATTCGTCGGGTGTGCTGGGGCATTATCTGGTGGATCATTTTGGCGGCACGGGCGCGTCCGGTGTGCTGCCCACGCTGGCCGGGCGCGAGCCGGTCAACGAAGACGGCAAATCGTCGGGCGTCTTCATTCCGCGCTTCCGCAACCTGGATGCGAAGACCAAGCACCCGCGCTTCCTGCGAGGTTATGGTTACGAAGGTGGTTCTTCCATCGGCGCATTTCCCGGCGCGGCGCGGCGCATTGAGGGCTTTGGCAGCGAATTCAAAAAGAACGTGCGCCGCTGGTATACCGCGCCGGTCGGGCTGACGACGCGGGCGAATATGCTGTCGCGCTTTGAAAACTTCGTCGAGATTGATCCCGACGGTGTGGTGGATGCCTGGGGCATTCCGGCGTTGCGCGTACATATCCAGCATTCCGACAACGAACGCGAGATGGGCAAAGATGCCGCCGAAACCGCCGCTGAGATTCTGGAAAACGCGGGCGCCAAAGAGATCGCCATCAACCGCAACATGACCGTGCCGGGCCGCATCATTCACGAACTGGGCACCGCGCGTATGGGCGCCGACCCCAAGAAATCGGTGCTCAACAAATACAACCAACTGCACGACGTGCCGAATGTGTTCGTCACTGACGGCGCGGCCTTTGTGGGCGCGGCCAATCAGAATCCGACGCTGACGATTCTGGCGCTGACGATGCGCGCTTGCGAGTATCTGGTGGGCGAAATGAAACGCGGCAACATTTAAGGCTCTTCCCACGAAGCCACACGAAGGGGCACGAAGGTTGTCGAGCAGTTTCGTGCTGCTTCGTGTGACTCCGTGGGAGGATATTTGAGGAAGCAACATGATCTTCACGCAAAAGAAAAGCACGGCCCCGGCGAAAGCGACTGTAACTGGCGCGCGCAAACTGCATTCGATTCACGCGCTCTTGCGCGAACGCACATTCACCGGCGATATCGAAGTTGGCAGATTGAGTTACGCCTTCACCTATGCGCCCACAGCCGCCGCGATCAAAAACGGCAAGCTGGAATTGAGCGGCAGCTTCACGGTGAATAGCCCGGCGGGCAAACCCGCAATGGCAGAGAACGTCATCGCCACGCTGGCAGGCATCCAGGGCGCGATGGGGTCGGCCACGCGGCCCAGAGAGTTCCAGCTCATCACGGCCAGCCCCTTTCCCAACGAACTCAACGACGACAAACCGCTGACGGAATACACCGGCGGACGCAGCGCCATTGGCGTTGCCTACTTTCATCTCTCGCCCTTGAGCGGCCAGACGCTTGGTTTGCCTTACGACCTGGGCCGCGTGCAGTTGAATGGCCGTCTGGCGATACAGGATCAACGGGCGCGCGACCTGCAATGGCTGCTGACACAAGCGCACGCGGCGCTGGCGGGCGCCAAGCCGGATGAGCAGATTGCGGAGCCGTATGTGACCGAGCTGAATCGGGTATTGAGTATGTAGAGTGGTTTTCGGTGATGGAGTAGAACTACGCAATTGTTGGCGAATGCTTGAGGCAGGTTTTGTTATATGCCGAGACTCGACACCATTCACGAAGCCGTCAAACAGGCCCTCATCAACGATGGTTGGACGATCACTGATGACCCCTACATCATTGAGTACAAGAAAAACTAAATTTTCTGGCATTTACCTCTTCGCCGCAGAGCGGCGGTTGAATTTAGCCGTGGGTTTTCAACCCACGGGCAGCGCGCAATCATTTGCGCGTCGCGTCAGCGACGCTTGAAACACGCGACCATTCAA
>JACPYM010000134.1 GCA_016196035.1 Acidobacteriota bacterium
CAGTCGTGACACCAGTAACGCTGCTTGCCATCTTTCGTCAGGCCGTGCTTGACGATCTTTTCGCTGCCGCAGTGGTAACAGTTGATATTCTTCGTGACCTACGGGCGAGACTCTCACCTCTCACCCCGTTGAGCCACTACCGCCAATTTTATCCGCGCGGAATTCGGCTGGCCGTACAGCAAGACGATCTATTACGCCTATAACAACGTTGGCGCGCTGAGCGGCGTGGGCACAAACCTGCTCGGCACGGATGCGAGTAACACGACGAACGTCATCAATGGGTTGCAATTCAAGGCGTTTGGCGCAATCAAGCAATTGAATTACGGCAACGGCTTGCAACTGACGATGGGTTACAACGCCAACCGCCAACAACCGATCACGATGAAAGTCGGGCCGAACGGTAGCGGCTCGATATCCGCATGATTACGGACGGCGTTGATCCGAGTTATTCGGTGAATTACACCTATGACAAATGCAACTGACTGACGCACGCGACAGCAGCACGGCTCTGGCGACAAACTGCATTCAGTGCGTGACCGAGTATTGTCAGTCGCGGCAATTCAGCGGCGGAAGAAGCGCGATCTGCCGAGATTGCGCCGCTTCACCCGCTACAGCTTGGCGGTCGCCTTAGAATTGAAGAGGTTTGCTGCTAAAGCTGTGCAACCTCGGCAGATTGCGCTACGCCTGCCACGCTTGACCTTTCCCTTGTCCGCAAACTTATGGAGTGCGCCGCAACGCGGGCGCAACAACAGCTTGGGTTGAATTGTGCCCGCCGCGAGGTTGGCCTGCGCGCACGAATTTCTTTGCCCGCCCTAAGTATGTTAGCCTTGCCGCAGCTTCCCTGGCGTTTCCTAGCCGATGGATTGGTGCTCCCAAACGCACCGTAAACTCCCATCCCGCAAGCGCAGGAGCCCGACACCGCAGACGCCGCAACCGGTGTGCTGGGGGCGGTAATTTTTTTATTGCAGGTAAACAAAGAAGGCATGCTCGATCATTTAGGACAAACCAAACGAACTCATAGCTGCGGTGCGCTGCGCCGCGAACACGCCGGCCAGACCGTCACCCTGATGGGGTGGGTCAACAGCTACCGCGATCATGGCTCGGTGCTGTTTGTGCACTTGCGTGACCGCGCAGGCATCACGCAGGTCGTGTTTGAACAGGAACGTGACGCCGCCTTGCTGGAACGCGCTCAGGCCGCGCGCGGCGAATATGTGTTAGCTATCACCGGCACGGTCGTGTTGCGCGACGAAAAGAATTTCAACCCGAATATGGCGACCGGCGAGGTCGAGGTTTACGCCTCGGAACTCAAGGTGCTGAACGACGCCCAGACGCCGCCGTTCGAGATAGACAATTGCAAAGCGGCGGAAGATTTGCGGTTGAAATACCGCTACCTGGATTTGCGCCGCCCTGAAATGCAGCAGAACTTCCGCCTGCGCCACAACCTGACGATGGCCGTGCGGCGTGTGCTGGACGGGCTGGGTTTTTATGAAATCGAAACGCCGATTCTGACCAAGTCTACGCCCGAAGGCGCGCGCGATTATCTGGTGCCGTCACGCACTTTTCCCGGCAAGTTTTTCGCGCTGCCGCAATCACCGCAATTGTTCAAACAGTTGCTGATGATTTCGGGCATGGACAAATACTTTCAGATCGCGCGCTGCTTCCGCGACGAAGATTTGCGCGCAGACCGCCAGCCTGAATTCACCCAGATTGACATCGAGATGAGCTTCGTCCAGCCGGACGATGTCTTCGCGACCATCGAACCGCTCATCGTCGAATGCTTCAAGACCGCCGGGATCGAGCCACCCGCCACGCCGTTCCCGCGCATGGCTTATAGCGAAGCGATGAACAAGTACGGCTCAGACAAACCCGATCTGCGTCTGGGGCTGGAGTTCGTTGACCTGTCCGAATTGTTTGCTGAAAGCGGCTTTGCGGTCTTTGCCGACGCGGTGAAGAAAGGCGGCGCGGTCAAGGCGCTCACCGTCAAAGGCGCGGCCACGTGGTCGCGCAAACAATTCGACGAGATCATCGAACACGCCAAACGGCACGGCGCGGGTGGACTCGCATACATTCAAGTGCAGGAAGGTGAAAGCAAATCGGCGCTGACCAAGTTTTTAGGTAACGATGGCATCAACGCGGTCAATGCGGCAGCAGACGCCGAAGTCGGCGACGCCGTCCTGATGATCGGTGGCAAATGGGATGTCGCCTGCAACGCGCTCGGTCAGGTGCGTCTGGAAATTGGCCGCCGCGAAAAGCTGATTGACGAGACGATCAACAAGCTGCTCTGGGTCGTGGACTTCCCGATGTTCGAGTACCACGCCGAAGACGGGCGCTATTACGCGATGCACCACCCGTTCACTTCGCCGATTGACGAGGACATTGACAATTTGGAAGGCGGCGACTTGGCCCACGTGCGCGCCAAGGCTTACGACCTCGTGTTCAACGGCAGCGAATTGGGTGGTGGCTCGATTCGTATCCACCGCTCCGACGTGCAGGCCAAAATCTTCCAGGCCTTGGGCCTGAGCGAAGAAGAAGCGAGAGAGAAATTCGGCTTCTTCCTGGACGCGCTGAGCTACGGCACGCCCCCGCACGGCGGCATCGCACTGGGCCTGGATCGGTTGGTGATGCTGTTTGCGGGCGCGAAATCCTTGCGTGACGTGATCGCCTTTCCGAAAGTGGCGAGCGCTTCGGATTTGATGACCGACAGCCCGAACGTTGTCGCGCCGGAGCAATTGGCGGAATTGAAGATCAAGTCATTAGCTTGAGGAAGATGCTAGATGCTGGATGTTAGATGCTAGGTTTGAACCGAGGTGTTCTTGCTAGCTTGAATGTGGTTAGGTCAACGCCTACTTCCTAGCATCCAGCATCTAGCATCTAGCATCTTTTCCTATGACTGAACAGATCAAAAGCCATCGCGATTTGATTGTCTGGCAGAAGGCTGTGCATTTGGTTGTGCATTTGTATGGAATCACGAAAGCGTACCCCAAAGAAGAAACTTACGGACTAACGAGTCAAATTCGGCGGGCAGCGACTTCAATTCCCGCCAACATTGCCGAAGGTCAAGGGCGCAGATTGGCTGGTGAATATCAACAGTTTCTCGGCAATGCACGCGGCTCTCTTTGGGAGCTCGATACTCACATTGAGGTCTCGTTCCGACTCGATTACATCAATCAACAGCAATACCAAGAACTCCGTGACAAAATGGATGAGGTCGGACGAATACTCAACGGCTTGATGCGCTCAATAAAGTAGGTGTTAGATGCCGGATGCTGGCATTTGGCACCTACAATCCCCTTCTTCCTAGCATCCAGCATCTAACATCCAGCATCTTCTCTTCTATGTCCAAAATCCGCGTCCTACCCGACAGTCTCGCCAACAAAATCGCCGCCGGTGAAGTGGTCGAACGCCCGGCCTCCATCGTCAAAGAACTGCTCGAAAACTCGCTGGACGCGGGCGCGCAACGCATCGAGGTCGCCATCGAGAGTGGTGGCCGCCGCCTGATTCGCCTAGCCGACGATGGCGAAGGCATGTCGCGCGACGATGCGATTCTGGCCTTTGAACGCCACGCCACCAGCAAGCTCAAAACCGCCGAAGACCTGGACGCCATCACTACGCTCGGCTTTCGCGGCGAAGCGCTGGCTTCGATTGCTTCGGTGGCAAAGGTGCGGCTGCGCACTCAAACGCAAACCGATCTGGCCGGCACCGAGATTGAAATCAGCGGCGGGCGCATGCTGAATGTGCGCGACATAGCCTTTGCGCGCGGGGCCGAGTTTGAAATCCGCGATTTGTTTTTCAACGTGCCCGCGCGCCGCAAATTCCTCAAATCCGAAGCGACCGAAAACTTCCACATCGCCAATCTGGTCACGCACTACGCGCTCGCCAATCCGCAACTTTCGTTCACGCTCATCAACAACGGACGCGAAAGCATCCGCGTCACACCGGTCAACGATCTGCGTGAACGCGCCTATCAACTCTTTGGCGGAGATTTCATCAGCGGGCTAATTGAGGTAAGAGCGGCGGAAAATTCCGGCATCGGTGAATTGGGCGTGCGCGGCTTTGTCTCTTCGCCCTCGGCCACACGCACGACGCGCGACAGCCAGTACTTTTTCATCAATGGTCGTTATGTGCGCGACAAAGTGCTCAGCCGCGCTTTGCTCGAAGCCTACCGCGCGATGATCCCGTCTGGCGTTTATCCATCGGCGATGCTCTTTGTCGAACTGCCGCCGCACGAAGTGGACGTCAACGTCCATCCGGCCAAGACCGAGGTGCGTTTTGTGCGCAGTACGATTGTGCACGATCTGGTGCGCGACGCCATCCGTTCGGCCATCGGCACAACCAAATCTGCCGTAACGCTCTTTGCCGAAAAGAAGCAGCCCGCGCCCGAACAGTTAAACGCCGAAGCCAGAACCGCCGCACTCGATTCTTTCTTGTCCGAACAAGCGCCCAAACCCACCCGCACCGAATTGCGCGAAGGCTTCCGCTTGCAGATGCCGCAGCCGCCCGCGCCCCCGCCCGCGCCACAACAGCAAAAGATTGATTTGAGCTTTGCGTCTGCGCCAGCACCAGTGATTGAAGTAGAAGAAGCTGCGGGAGCGGCCACCGAACCAATTCTTCACCCGCCAACTGCCGGCGAACAACCACCAACGGACAACGGCGAAACGCCAACTGCCAACCGCCAACTGCCAACCGCCAACTCAGTACTGCATTACAGCAATCGCCTCGGCTGCTTGGGCGCACGCGGCGCAGACAACAGCAATGCCCAACTCAAGACAGCCCAGAACCTGACGCTGCACTTCGACGAGATCAACATCGGCGGCCAATTGCACAACAGCTTCATCCTTGCCTCTGACCGCACCGGCCTGCTCATCATTGACCAGCACGTAGCCCACGAGCGCATCCTGTTCGAGCAACACTGGCGCAACCTGCGCAACCGCAAGATCGAAGTGCAACGCCTGCTCATCCCCGAAACCCTCGACCTGACGCCCGCCCAAGCCGCCGCCTTCGATCAAGTACTGCCCGAACTCGAAGCCAACGGCTTTGAACTCGGACGCCTCTCGGGCCGCACGATTGCGCTCAAAGCCATCCCCGCGATTCTCGGCGCAGGCACAGCCCAAACGTTGTTGCTGGAATTGCTCGACGCCATCGAACAGGATCGCAAAGGCCTCTCGCTGGATGAACTGCACGCCGAAATTGCCGCCAGCCTGGCCTGCCGCGCGGCCATCAAAATCAACATGCCGCTCGCGCCCGCAAAGATGCGCTGGCTGCTGGACGAATTGTTGCGGATGGAAAACCCAGCCACCTGCCCCCACGGACGCCCGATCATTTTGCGGATGACGATGCGCGAGATCGAGCGCGGCTTTCAGCGTTCCTGAGTTGTCAGCGGATACCGGTTGATGGGCAGGGAACATCTCCGGATTGCCCATGCGTCTGTCCCAAGATAGAGCCATCGGTACTACGCAACACAGCCCAAAGACCACCAGTCGGACGCCAAACGGCAATATCATATTTGCCATCGCCATCATAATCGGCAGGCGTGGGAACATCGAAATAGGGTGCACTACTGGTACCCCACAACTGGAGGATATACCCACCATCGGAAGACTTGCGGATGTACCAAATCTGATCCGCGCCACGCCAGATCGCCAAATCGGTACGCCCATCTCCATCATAATCACCAGGTACTGGCGTATCGTTGTACGGGGCATAGCCAGCTCCCCATTGGATTTGTGAAAGCGAACCGTCAAAACTGTTCAGGATCAGCCAGTTCGGTGTCGGTGCCACCGCCGAGGGACGAAACACTGCAAGGTCTGTCTTGCCATCGCCGTCGTAATCGGCGGGCACCGGAATATCGTCCTGCTGCCCGTGCACTTGAATTAGGTAGGAGCCGTCCGAACTGCGTTTGACGAACCAGGTACCACTGCGCCGGAAGACGGCGACGTCGGTCTTGCCGTCGCCGTCGTAATCGCCCGGCGTCGGAATATCGAAGTATGGCGCATAGTTTGCACCCCACAGTTGAACTATCGGACTGTTGGGCGTTGCGCTGGGCCGGATATACCAGAGCGAATCCGCGCCGCGCCAGATGGCGTGATCGGCCTTACCATCGCCATCGTAATCACCAGGTACGATAGTATCGAAATAGGGCGCATACCCAGCGCCCCATTGTTGCGTAGCGACAACACCGTTAGAGCTATTCAGCACATACCAATTAGGCGTGGGCGCAACGGCAGCGGGCCGAAAGACGGACAAATCCGCTTTCCCATCGCCGTCAAAATCCGCTTTGCTAAATGCCGCCTGTTGCAAGACACTAAAAAACTGCCCGGCAATCGTAAACGTCGCTTTACGTACTGCGCCGGTGTTGGCGGTTACGGTGTAACTGACAGTGTCATTGCCAGTACCGCTCCCGACGGAAGTAATCGTAATCCAGGAAGGTTTGTCCGCCACAACCCAAGAGCAGCCGCTAGCAGCCGTGACCATCACTGTGTCATTGCCGCCAGCCCTTGTGAATTGCGCCTGTGATTTATTGATCAGAGGAACACAGTTGTTATTGGACACCACATTGAAATCGCTGTCCGAAATATCAAAAAAGATGTTGCTCATGGCTTCAATCTTCAGCCGTGCAGGGTCAGTGTTGGAAGTATGTATAATAGTCGGCAAGGTAATTCCTTCGATTCCATCATTGTTGGTCTCCGCCATTAACACATGGGGAAACGTATTGCCTCCATCTAAGGACAACGAGATTTTGACTTTTGAGCAAAGTATCGGCGCGACGTTGGTGTTATTGGCCTGCCACCGAACCACGCGCCCTGTTCCAACAGGCCAATTGCCGGTGAATGATTCAAACTGAAAAGGCCCGCTGTTGCCATCCACCGTGAGTTGCACCGTGTCATTGTTGACGCCTCCATGTCCGTCGCGCGCCGTCACCATGAAATTGAGCGTGCGTGCCACCTGCGGCAAACTCTCGGCGGTTTTGAATACACTCACTGTATCGGGCGGCACGTTCGCGTTATTCAAAATGTATGTCAGGCTCGGAAAGGTACGCGTCGTAATATTGGTCATCGGCAAGAAGGGCCGGAACAGCGGGCGCGTGGTGTTCGTGTTGTTCGCAAGGTCGCCTGCGTCGGTGTACGGCCCGTTGAAAAAGTCTGCGCCGCCCGCATCCACTTGTTCCCAAGCGTAGGTCACCGTGTCACCGCTATTCGAATCGCTCGCCATCGCCGTTAAGGTGAACGGCGTACCTTTTGGGGTAGTGTAATTCGGAGTCTTAAAAGTGAACATCGGCGCGCTATTCGCTACCCCACCATTCATTATTGTGCTCGTCGTCGCGCAATTCGTACTGACGAAGCTGCCTAGGAACTGATTGATCTGCGCAAAACTGGTCGCGTGGAAGAAGTCTCCGCGCGCCGTCACAATCTCGTGACCGGAGCACGCGCCAGGGTTAGACATCAGCGACACCCCATTGCCCGGTTCCACTGCCGAGTCCCCGAAGCGCCCCGCCCCCGCGCAATCGGCGTTCTGGGTGTGCATTGCGCCGAATTGATGGCCCATTTCGTGCGCGATCAGTCGCACGCTGTTGGCATTGCCAACAGCGCCATTGACCAGCAATGCCGCGCCACCTTTGTATGGCCCGTTGCTATCCGCCGCGTTTTCGCAGACCACGCCGATATACGCTGTCCCGCCGCTGCCCGTGCCCAATACCATGCCCAGATCGTAGCTGCCTTCCGACAGCTTATTTTTGAATAAAGCCCTGACCTCATCGGCCATCAGATTCACAGTGCCGTTGGTGAATTGATCAGGCTCATCGTTGCGAAAGATCAGATCTCCATTGCTGACCAACGTGAATTGAATGGCTAATTCGCTGCTGTAAATCAAATTTACGGGCGCCAACCAGTTTTGCAGTGTGGCGTAGATGTTTCCCTCAATGACAGTCGGCGAGCCAGTCCCCCCATAGGCCACGGCATATTCCTGCGTCGTCGCGATTGCCAGCCGATATGTGCGCAACGTTGGCCCAACTGAGAAAGTAGCGGCGTCCGCCGGTGCCGCACGTTTGGCTTGGGCGAAGGCCATTTGTTTGAACTGGGCGAAGCATACGGCGTTCTGCGCCTGCTCCGCTTCTACCCCTTCGACGAGGCTGACGTAATCGAGTGGGAAGCTGTCTGCACTCGTCGGCGCGTCCGTCAACGGCTGAATCCGCAGCGTATCTGCGCCGTCGCGCACCCAGGCGCGCAAGCCCAGCGGAGTCCAACTGCACCACACCGCCAGCCCCGGATTGTCCACGCCCTGGCCGCGATAGCTTTTCAATTCAGGATATTGCGCCGCCAACTCGGCGGAGAGCACCGGCGCCTCCACAACGCTAAAGCGCGCGAACGAACCATCGGGCAGCGGCAAGGCGATGACCGCCGCAGGTTGCTCGCTCCGCCCCGCGCGTTCCGGCCCGGCTTGTTGCAGGGCTTCGCGCATCACCTGTTCGCGCAACCGGAAAACGCGCGCGGGCTGTGCCGCCGCTGCATTCCCGTGCGCCTCACGCGCCGCCGGTTCGACCGTTTCCCAAAACGCATTCCCGCCTTGTTGCGCCGCACTCGCCCCAGCGCGCCGCGCGGCCATCGGCATTGCCGCCAGCAGCAACCCAACCAAGACAGACAGCGCCCAAAACAACCGGGCGCTTTTAGGCAATGAATGATGGCGCGGAAATGAAAGCTGGAATTGGTCTTCATTGGATTACTCTCCGTGGTTTGGACACACTACGCCCTGGCGCGACAGCAATGCGGGGCCGCGCATGGGGAAATTCCGTGACAGAGCAAATCTTGTTAGTCGGTTTTACGCATCATTCCGATAACTTCGATGGAAAGCCCGAGCCTTAACCGCACTGAAGCAAATGAATCCTCCGGCGTGAGACATAGCGCATGACCTGCGGAGTTGGTACACGCAGATGCGTGAGCCAAGTAGCCGCCAGTTACGGAGCCGATGCGCAAGTGGGGTCAGGCTACCAAGCAAACCGGTTAGCGAATCTGCTTCTTCTTCGGACGAGAAATACTAATCTCATCGATTTTCTTACGTTGGCTGAAACGAAACTGAATACCTTCTAAGTAATAAAACCACTCACGGAAATAATCTCCGTTGTGAAGGACAAAAGGGTCACCTTTCTGATCTGGTTCTCCATAGATTCTTAATACTTTGGAGCGTGAGTCGCCAAGTTGTACCCCGCTATCCGTTTTTACTTTAGCACCCTGCTGATTTTCAGTATTGGCCTGATAAAAGAAAACTATCTTGAGTTTGCCGCCTCTTTTACCAAAGTCTAAACTGATGCCACGGTCTTCGTAGATGTAAAAATACGAATCCTCATACTTACGGACTACTCGGTCAGGTTTTCCTAGACTCATCTTTACTTCCTGCTCTGTTTGGCCTAAGTGGACATCAGTAGCCCCAAAGCCGGGACGAACAACAATCTCATCTTTCATGATTGTTGGCTTTGTACGCATCATTTTTTTTACCATACGTCTTACCTTATTAGTGTCCCTTACCTGTTCTTGTATCTTCCTCGGACTTCTTCAGTCGATCAAGCTGCCGGTTAAGCTCACGTTTAGCCTTTTTAACAGCTTCTGTATCTGCTGGCGTCTTGTTGGGTACTTTCTTTAACCTGTCAACTTCCTCTCTCGCTTTCTTCACTCCTTCCTCAGCCACTTTTACAACATCTGGATTAATCTTTCGTACATTTTTGGTTTTGCCCTTACCCATTTCAATTGGGGGAGGTGGTGCTAAAGGCTGTGCCTGCGTCTGTGGCGGCGTTGCAGTTTGTGGAGGAGAAGGTGCCCCGCTCGTCCTCGGCCTAGCTATGTAGTCCTCAACTGCTCGTGCCAAGGCACCTAGCCCCGCCGTCACCAGTGAAATGGTGCCTAACGTAGCAGCAGATGGAGCTGTTACAGGAATTGTAACCACTCCGGTACTGGCTGCAACCGAAACCAAAGCCCCTGTACC
>JACPYM010000135.1 GCA_016196035.1 Acidobacteriota bacterium
CGCAGCAGTTCCGCGTCGCGTCAGCGACGCTTGAATTCAGGCGTCGCTGACGCGACGCGGAACCGTTGCCAAGCTTTCCCGGCGTTGAAACGCCGGGCTAAAATCGGGTCGCCGCTACGCGGCTGCAAAACCACAGCCTTACATTTTTACCACTACCGTTTCCAGGCTAACTTGTCCACAATGTCTCTGAGCCAAATAACACTGTCAATCTTCATGCGGCTTCATCCGGCTTTTCAGTTCTTCTGGGCCGATTGCACCGCGCCGCCGTTGATGCCGAAGCAATACTGATAGCCATCGAACGTGTTGAGATAAACCTTGCCATTCGCCAACGACAGCCCGCCCCAGTGGCTCCACGAAGCGATTTGCTCGCCGCTGTTCCAAAGCTCCTTGCCGGTTTGCGCGTCGAGCGCGTAAAGCACCGCGTGCGTCGAGCCTTTGATGCGGTTGGCCGCGCTGTTGTAAGCCAGCCCGATGTCGTAGGCCGCCTGATCGGTGTCTTCGCCGTTGCCGTAAGCGAAGACCACGCCATTGGCGAGGATCGGCGGTTCGGCGTGATTCATGTCGCGCGAGACCCAGGCCGGCGTGAGCGTGGGCTTGCCCGCTTTCTCTTCCACCTTGAACGCGACGATGGCGCCGTATTTGACCGGGCCGTATTCGAGCGGCGCGGTGAATTTGGAATGCTTCGGCCCCCAGAAGGGCGAGAGCGCCCAGCGCGTGCCTTTGGCGTCTTCCCACGTCGCCAGCGAACCCCAGACGCCCGCCGAGGCGAAGTTGACGTCTTCGTTGCAATAGAGCGCCGTGCGTTGCAGCGGCGTGCGGTGATCGTCGCCGCCGATGGATTCGGTGTCCATCAGGTACATGCGGCATTCCTTGCCCGCGTCCACCATCAACTCTTTGCCTTTGAATTTGAAGATCGCGGGCGTGACCTGCATATCCAGGTCGCGCTTCCACAACCATTCGGCGTTCGTGGGGCCGTAATAATCCACCAGCTTCGCTTGCTTGGTCACGGGGTCTTGTTGTACGCCGATGATGCCGTTGCCATAGATGCCGTGTTCAGGATTCCACGGCCCGTCGCCCGTGCCCGTGTAAAGCGTCCCGTTGCTGCTGATGGCCGGGCCGGTGCGGCCCCACATGCCACCGCCCGCCGGGCCCCAGGTGCCGACCTTATCCGTCGCCAGGTCGTAGATGTAAACCATGTTCGGATTGCCGCCGCAGCCCTGCGCCGTGTGTGTGTAAAGCACATTGTTGCGCAGGCTCAGCGCATACGGCTTGCCGTTGGGCGGCATGAATTTGGCGGGCGGCGCGATTTCTTTGCCGTCGGCCAGATTCAAGCGGCGCAAGGTGCCGTCCCAGGCAGCGGCATAGACTGTATATTTGCCTGGCGTGTCCGTAGGCCCGATGACCGGCGTCGCCGTGATGCCGCCGGGGCACAGCACGCCCCCGCCGCGTCCGCCGCCTGCGGGCGGAACCCAATCGGTGGCGAAGTGATGCTGCCAGAGAATGGCGCCGTTCTCGGCATCCAGCGCATAAAGGTTATCGGTGACGCCCGTCGCCAGCACGATTTGCTTCGGCCCTTTGTCGGTGGTGACGCGCCCGGCGATCAGCACCGGCAGCAGGTTGTGCATCTGGCGCGGCTCGTTATCGAGCTTGGTCTTCCAGAGCAGCTTCATGTTTTTGGCGGTGGCCGTCGAAAGAAGGGTTTCGTTGCGCTGCCAGCCGGTGCGTTCGAGGTCGTAACCGTCGGTCAACCAATCGGCGGGTTTGCCGCTTTGGGTCAGCGCGGGCGGCGTCCAATTTGTCAGGCAGGCAGGCCAAGGTCATCAGCACGCCCGCAATCTTCAAAAATGTTCGGTATCTCATGTGAAACTTCTCCGAAGGAAGTGTTGGACAGGTGCTCAACCTGCCCTGCCAGTGACGGGCCGGACAGGTAGAGCGCCTGTCCGGCCCATCGTAGTTTCGTTAGAAAATCAGCTTCAACCCCAGTTGGACGTTGCGCTGATCATTGGCCTGCGTAAGTGTGACGACGCCAAAAGTTCCCCCAGTCGCCGTCGTATTTGGCCCGCCGAACCACGGCGTGTTGGCGAAGTTGAACGCTTCGGCGCGGAATTGCAACGACGCCTTTTCTTTGAACGAGAAAGTCTTGAACAAAGAGATGTCGAAGGTCGGCGGACGATCCGTGCGAATGTTCGAGAACCGCGTGCTGTGCGAACGCAGCGTGAAGGCGGGTTGAATCTGGAAGACCGGCGTCTCGCTCGCGTCGGCGCAATTTTGCCGTGCGCCCGCTGCCGTCAACGTGCAGGTATTGAACCAGCGCGCCCAGGTTTGCTTGCCATCCGCCAGCTTCGGATCACCGATCAGGAACACACCGCCCGGCGTGCCGACGGGCAGGCCCGATTGGAACGTGCCGATGAGATTGAACTTCCAACCGCCCGCAATGCCGCGCACCATTGCGCTGCTGTTCTTGAACAACGGCAGGTCATAACCGCCGCTGATCGTCGCGCGATGCGGCGCGTGATCCGCCGTGATGACCGACGCCAGTTGCCCAATCGGGTCTTGCGCATTCAGATAACCCACCGCTTCCATGTTCTTCGAGAAGGTATAGCTAAACAGGTAATGCAAGCCGTTGGTCAGCCGTTTCTCCAAACGCAACTGCGCGGAGTTGTACCACGCGCGGCCAATCGTCATGCGGTCTTGCGTCAGGCTGCCGAATTGCGGGAATGGGCGCAGCAATTGCGATTGGACAATCGTTGGGCCATTCAAGGCCGCGTTGCTCGGAATCAAGCCGGCCATGGGATTCGGCACTTGCAAATTCAAAACCGCCGCGCCTTTGGCCAAATCCGCCGCCGAGACTTCGTTGATGCTTTGCGACGTGATGAGGCTGCGCGTGCGGCTGCCGATGTAAGAAACGTCCAGCGACATCCGCCACGGCAGTTCACGTTGCACCCCGAATGAAAACTGATGGTTCAAGGGAATCACGGGAGCCTGATCATAGAACGTAAAGCTCTGTCCGATCAACGTGCGCAAGCCCAACGCGCTGCCGCTCGGGCGAATCAGGCCGTTGGGATAGGGGTTGCTCAACGTATTGGCGGGTTTCAAATTGCCGTCCGTCGAAGCGACGTAATCGGTGCTGACTGAAAAACCCAGGCGCGTGCCGGGATCGAACGCGGGCAGATAGCTCAAGCCATAGCCGCCGCGCAACACCGTTTTCTGATCGAGTTGATAGGCCACGCCGACGCGCGGGCCAAAGTTGTTGCGGTCACGTTGGTAAGGCAGACGATTGTCTGTGTTGACAAACAGCAATCCGCCTTTGAGCGACAGCCCCGGCGCTTGCAACGGACTCGCGCTCGTCTTGTCGAAGCCGGCATTGAGTTGGTTGTAACGTTCGCTGGTCGGCGATTCGTAATCCCACCGCACTCCCAAGTTGAGCGTCAGCTTCTTGCTGATGCGCCAGTCGTCCTGAAAGTACGCGCCGTAATACAAATGCTGGAAAGCATACGTCGCATTGATCGGCACGGAGGCGCTGGCCGCGTAGCCGAGCAATAACGAAGCGAACGAATTGCCCGAAGCCGAGTCCGCCGCCAGCGCGTTGCGCTGCGTAAAGCCCGGCGTGAAATTGAACGTGCCGAACGACGAAGTCGGTTGAATGTAGTTGTCACGCAACACGCGCATTTCGCCGCCGAATTTCAAGCTGTGATTGCCCGCCGTCTTATTCAACGCTTCGGAAAACGACGACGCATCGCTGAACGTATACGTGCTGCCGTTGCCGAAGCCCAGACCGCCCAGGCTGTCGTAACCGCCCGACAGCGTGATGCCGGGGAAGAACTGCCGCCCCAATTGGCTCTTGAGCGCCGCCGGGAAACCCAGTTGCGTGATGTCGAAGTTGTCGCCGTATTGGTCAATGGTGAATTCGTGGCGAATGAAGTTGATCTTGAAGTTGCTCACCAGCGTCGGCGTCAAGCTCGAAGTCAAATCTATGCCGCCGCCGAAATTCTTGCGCGAGTGCAGGAAGAACGGCGAAGCCTCTTTGCGATAGCCCGCCAGGCCGCGCGTTTCGTGCCGATTGTTGCGCAACCAGCGGCCCGACAATTTGTGCTTGTCGCTCAGGTTGTAATCGAGCCGCGAAGCAAATTGATCGTATTCATCGGTGCGCGCATTCGGGCTGTTGAAGAAATTCAAGAATCCCTGCGTATTGCCCGCTTGATTCGGCAAGGGGATATATTCCAACAGCTTTTTCGCCACGGGATCAATGCGATTGATTGGGATGGCGTTGTTGGCGAAGGCCGTGCGCGTGCAAGTATTCCCCACGCAAGCCGTCGTCAGCGGGTCGTAAATCGTGACGGGTTGTCCGTTACCTTGCAGCGTCTTTGAGAAATCGCCGTTACGCTGTTCGAGCGTCGGCACGCTGCGCACGACGGGCGAAGGCAGGCTCGATTTGATCTTCTCCCACGAGAACATAAAGAACGCCTTGTCCTGGCCGTTGTAAACCTTGGGAATCCGGATCGGGCCGTCAACGACCAAACCGGGCTGATTCCAGCGAAAGGCCGTGCGCGGGGCGCCCGCCGCGTTGTTCTGGAACGAATTGGCGTTGAGTACGTCGTTGCGGAAGAAGTGATAAAGCGCACCGTGAAACTTGTTCGTGCCGCCTTTCAAGCTCACGTTGATCGTCCCGCCGCCCGTGCGACCGAACTGCGCGTCATAGGTGTTCGATTGCACCTTGAATTCCTGCACCGCGTCGGGCGAAGGCACGAACGACAACGCGCCGATGCCGCCGTTTTCCGTGCCGGTGTTCGGCGCGCCGTCAATCAGGAATTCATTGGAACGTTGCCGTCCGCCATTGATCGAGATGGCGTCCATGCCGCCGTTGTCAAAGGGGCGAAACGAAATGCTGCCTTGTGACGAAGTAATTTGTACACCCGAAGCCAGCGCGGCCAGCAAAAACGGATTGCGTCCGAGCAGCGGCAGATCATGGACTTTCTGCTCGTCAATCACCTGCCCGCGGCTCGCCGTCGCCGTGTCGAGCAGCGGCGTTTCAGCCGACACGGTCACGGTTTCCGACACTGAACCGACTTCCATGTGAAAGTCGAGTTGGAGGCGAGACCCAACGCGCAACTCGATGCTGTCGTGCACCGCAGTTTTCATGCCCTTCGCGGTCACCGTGATTTGATATTTGCCGATGGGCAAAAACGGCAACGAATAAATGCCCGCCTCATTCGAGGTCGTCGTCGTCGTCGTGTTGGTTTCGGAGTTTAAGGCTTTGACGGTCGCGTTGGGCAGCGCGCCGCCATTTTGATCTGCCACCGTTCCGACAATGGTGGCGCGGTTTTCCTGCGCCGCCACCGGCGTCTTCAACGCCACTGTTATAAGCAACAAGGCTGCTGTAAGAGTTAGCAACCAACGGGAAGTTTTTTTGACTAACATCTTTACCTCCTGACGGAAATCTAGGTGTGAAAGTGAAGCCTCAAGCAAAGATTTTTCCCACGAAGTAACGCGCAGTCTCACGAAGAAAAATCCCTTTTCCTCTTCTTCGTGTCTTTCTTCGTGCGTCTTCGTGGAGAAGATTTTTTCTTGAAGTTGGAGAAAGGCGGAGGGGAGTGTCCGCCGCTTGCTTCATCCTAGTACTCCATCAAGCTGAAAATGAGGGATGTAGGGCGGGATTTAATCCCGCCCTACATCCCGGATGCGCTCTCAGCATCCATCACTTACAGCTTGATGGAGTACTAGCCGCAAGCCCGTTGCACAAGTCGTCATGCCAGCGCGTCTTTGCAATACTGCACACACTTCGCCAATTCCTCCATCACATCCGAACCATCCGGCGTCGAATATTCCAACTCGATGCAGGCCGGGAAGGTGTATTTCTCTTTCTTCATCATCTGCAAAATCGCTTTGAGCTACGTATCGCCCTGCCTCCACGGCACGTTCGGCCCCTGATTCACCTTGCGGTCTTTCAGGTGTAGGTGCGTGCTGCGCGCGTGATGTTTCTTGATAAACTCCGCCGGCGAGAAACCATTGCCGGCGGTGAAATGACCTATGTCAATATTGCAGCCGTTGAAGGGCGAATTCGCCATTGCCGTTTCCCAGCTTTACCGCTTCGCAAGGCAGCACTACTTTCAAGTTGGATTGGTGCGGTAGCGCACCTGTGACTACCAGAGAAATTGAGCGGGAAGTGAGAATGCAAGAGCCGCCGAAACGGCTCTTGCATTCTCTATGTTCAGCAGTCTGTTTCAACAGTGCCGCATTAGAAGTTGAGCTTCAGCCCCATCACGATGCGGCGCACGTTCGCCGCCCCAGTGTAAGAACCGAACAGCGCATTCACCTGCGCGCCCGTCGTCAGGTCATAGCGGCCCGTCGTGTCCACCGAGGTGAATTGCGTGTGGTTGAACGTGTTGTACGTCTCCAGGCGATATTGCAAGCGGAAGGTGCCTTCACGGCCAAACACGAAATTCTTGAACAGCGAAATGTCCCAATTGTTGGTGCCCGGCAAGCGAATCAGGTCTTTCGCGGCGTTGCCAATGCCCAGTTCCGCCTTGGTCGGCGGACGGAAGGCCGCTGTGTTGAAGAAGCGCGCAAAAGTACGCTCGCTCTTCGGCAACACCGGATCGGCGAGCAGCACGAGGCGACTGTCAACGCCGCCGCCGCTTGCGCCTGCCAGATCGGTGCCTTGCACGGTGCTGAAGCCGATGCCCGACGGCGCACCGCTGACAAACGACGTGATGCCCGACAATTCCCAGCCGTCGAAGACTTGCTTGGCAATC
This sequence comes from Acidobacteriota bacterium, assembly GCA_016196035.1. NCBI lineage: Bacteria > Pseudomonadati > Acidobacteriota > Acidobacteriota bacterium. Next base: position 6,753 of record JACPYM010000135.1, read on the forward strand.
GCGTGCCCGCCCAATTGCTTGCTCAGGCCCGGCAGTTTGTAAACGTAGTTGATCGTCAGGTTGTGCGTGCGGTCAAAGCCCGCTCTGCCATAGTTGCGAATGTGCGGGTCAATGAACGGGTTGACGTTGTTGCCATTCCCATCCACCAAATCCATTGCCTTCGACCAGGTGTAGCTCAGGCCGAATGACAAGCTGGACGAGAAGCGGCGATTCGCCTGCACCTGCAAAGCGTGATAGTTCGAGTTCGAAGCGAACTCCAGGTAGTTGATGTCACCGTAGCCCTTGTACGGACGCAGGAAGTTATCGGGCAGCGGTGTCACGCCCCCCGAAACGGTTTGATCAATTGCCGATGCCTGGAAGCGGCCGCCATACGGCACGGCATTGATGCTGCGGCGTTGCATCAGGTGGCGCGCCAGCGAACCAACGTAAGCCACGTCGAGCACGGTATGAAAACCGATGTCGCGCTGGACGCCGAGACTGAAGTTGTAAACCGCTGGTGAATCGTAATCGCGTTGAATGCCAAAGACGCCCGCCGGAGCAACGCTCAGCGGCGTCGCCAGCAGGTCTTTGATCGTCGTGAAGTTGGCCGTCGCCGTGATTACGTTCGGCGGCAGTTCGACCAACTGCAACACCTGATCGTCATTGAAGCGGTCGTAAAAGATGCCGAAACCGCCGCGCACCGACGTCTTGCCGTCGCCAAAAACGTCATACGCGAACCCGACGCGCGGGCCGATGTTGATGCTTGGGGTATTGAGCACGCCCTCTTTGACCACATTCATCCCTTGGAACGCGGTGCCGGTGCCATCCGCAAACGTGCCGATCTTGACCGATGGCAGCGTCTGGCCGGTGAGCGGATTGCGCGCCACGCGGTTGGTGCCTGAACACGGATTGGCCGTAATGCAAAACGGCGTCATCAACGCGGGCTGCTTCGACGCGTCATACAGCTTCGGATCGAAGAAAGCCAGATTGTCGCCCGCACTGATCGTCGGCTGGATGCGATAGAAACGCACCCCGTAATCGAGGGTCAGCCGCTTGGTCGCTTTCCAGTTGTCCTGAATGAACCATTCGATGTTTTTATACCGCGCGTGTCCGTTCAGCTTCTTGTTCGCTTCGGTGTAGGAATTGACCACCCCCAGCAACGCGTTGGAGAAAGCGTAATTCGTATCCAGCGGGTTATTGGTGTTGCGGTCAAAGCTGAAGGTGCCGTTAAAGGCCGACGCGCGCGCGGCGTTGCGCGTGGTGTATTCCAGATAAAAGCCCGTCTTTAGATTGTGGCCACCCCAAATCTTTGAAAGGTTATCCGACCAGTTCCAGATGTTGTTCGTGCCAAAGAAGGGGAAGCGTTGCTCAATATTAAATTGCGGCGCATTGGCGACGCCGCCGAACGTGGCGTTCGGGATCAGGCGCAACGGATTGCTCGCCGGGTAAAACTGCGGCAGCGTCAACCCGATCTTTTGCCGGTCGTTGCGGTCAATGCCCGCCTGATTAAGCGGCTCGACGGTCTGCAAGGCGCGATTGACGCCAAAAGTAGCCTCGTTGGTCAGCGTCGGATCAAACGTGTGAATCAGTGTGCTGACCAAACCTTCGCTCTTGATCTGATACTTGATCGGGAACTGCGGCCAGACGTTCGACGCCAGCACGAAGTTGAAATCGCCCTTGTACTGTTCGTTGTTATGAATGCCGCGCGCATAGAAAGTCGTCTTCGACGAAACGTTCCAGTCCATGCGCAGAATCTCTTCGCGGCGCGGCTGATTGACCGTGCTCTGGAAGACGTTGTTGTAGTTATTGGTCGGGTCTACGTAATTCGGCAACGGGAAGATGCTCAGCAACTTCTGCCCGTTCGCGTCAATGCGGTTGGTCGGAATGACGTTGTTTGGAAACGCCTGTCCGGTCAACGGGTCGCGGATCACAATCAACCGCCCACTGGTATCCAGCGTCTTCGAGAAATCACCCGCGCGCTCCAACGCGGAAGGATAGGTGAGCGTTCCCTGCCGCGTCGGATAGGTGCGCGGCAGATATTCCTGCGACCAGAAGAAGAACAGCTTGTTGCGGTCTTTGTTGAAATTCGTGCCGGGAATCAGCACCGGGCCGCCGATGTTGCCGCCCCAGTAATTGAACCGGTAACGCTGCTTTGGAATGAGGCGCGCGTTGTTGAAATATTCGTTGGCGTTGAATTGTTCGTGGCGTTTGAAATAGAAACCGCCGCCGTGAAAGTCGCGTGTGCCGTTTTTGATGACGACGTTGATTGTGCCGCCGCTGCTGCGGCCATATTCGGCCTGATAGTTGGTCAGCAGCACTTTGACTTCGCCGATGGCGTCGAGGCCGGGCGCGAGGTAAGGCCCTTGTTGCGAACCGGTGTCGAGGCTCGACACGCCATCGAGCGTCAGGTTCAGCGTGCCGGTGCGGCTGCCGTTGATGTTGACGCCGACCAGGTTGTTCCAGCCGGGCGCTTCACGGTTGGCCGTATCCACTACGCCGGGCAGCAAACGCACGAGGCCCATGTAATCGCGCCCTTTGAGGGCGATGCCTTGAATTTGCTGTTCGTCAATTAAACCGGAACGCTCGGCGCTTTCGGTTTTGACGAGCGCCGTTTCCGCCGTCACGGTGACGGTTTGGCTGACATCGCCGACTTCGAGAATGAGCTTGTGCACGTCCACGCGCTCGTTGGCGGTCAGCACAATATTTTTTTGCTCAAACTTCTTAAACCCATTGGCCGTCACGACCAGGCGGTAATTGCCTGGCAGCAACTGCGGGGCGATGAAATTGCCGTCGCTATCAGCGGTGATCGCCACCATCCGCGCGGTTTCCTGGTTAATGATTTCGATTTTGGCATTCGGCACGACCCCGCCATTGGCATCGGTCAGGGTGCCAGAGATTTGCCCGGTCAGGCCTTGGGCGTTCGCGCTCAGGCAACCGCAAACGAAAACAAGGCAGAGCAAAAGGAAATTGATCCTATTTCTACTCGGTGACATAGTTGCTCCTTACTTTGGTTGGAGTTACGGGTAATACACACACCTTGCCGCGTCTAGTAGACGCAACGAGATGTGTCTCACAAGGTTATTGAATTGAGAGCGGTTTATCCCAGCAATGGACTAGCTGGACTTTGCTAGTCTTTATCTTTTGGCAGCACCGCGTTGAAAACCTCGGTCCGCCAGTCGGAAATCGAATCGAGCATCAGCAAACGCAATTTCGTCCCGCTCAGCTTGGGCAGCAATTCAACAATCTTTTCGTGTTGGGCGACGCTCAGCAAGTACGACTCGCGCGGGCGGCGATCCTTCATCAAAAAGAAGGCGAAGAGTGGCACCACGATGCGTTCCAGACATTCGACCAGATACTCGTTGCCCGACACTTCCCAGAGTTTGCGATGAAACGCCAGATCGTATTGATAAAACTGATCGAGATCGTGCGCCTGCGCCCCCGCCTTCATCTTTGCGGTAATGCCGCGCAACTCTTCGATGTCTGCGGCTGTGATGTTCTCCTTGACCCACTCGATAGCCAGCGATTCCAGTTCGGCGCGCAGGCGGAAGATTTTCTCCACGTCGCGGCGCGCCAGCTTGGTGACCGTCGTGCCTTTGTAGGCGACTTTCTGCACATACCCCTGATACTCCAACTCAATCAGCGCCTCACGCACCAGCGGAATGCCCGCGCCAAGCTGCTGCGCAACCTTGCTCTCGACGATGGGCTCGCCGGGTTGAATCAGGCCGTGCATGATCGCCTCTTTGAACGAAGCAACGACTTGATCGCGTTTCGACACCGACTGAATCAGCTTTAACACCTTACGGCTCCTAGCGTGATTTCAAATGATTGTTGTGTGATCCCAGCAAACTTTCTTGAATGGTGCGCGGATAGTACACCTGGAATTCGCAGAAGACAAGATCATAAGATGATCTGTAAATCATCGTTACTGACTAGAGCATTCAGTACACGGCGGCGGAGCCTGTGTGTGAGCGACGGCCACTGGCGGTTCAGTCCTTTGCGCCGCTCACTTCCCCTTTTTGCAATTGCCGAATCTCTTCAATGTCTTTGGGTGGCTGCATCCACAGCGGCGCTTCCTTCTCCAAAAATTCGCGGATGGTGGCGGGCAGTTCCTGATAGCGGTTCACCCGATAGGCGAGCAGTTGGATCATGCTGCGGCCGGGGCCGTAAAACGCCGGTTGGTCGCCGTAGCGGTTCCAACTGAGTTGGTATTGCGGCGCACCGGTCTCTTTGGGTTGGCGCAGAAAATCGTAATTCTCGTAGGCTTCATATTTGCCGCGTGGCGTCTCGATGTTCAAAAAGAGCGGCGCGCTGAAGATGCTCAGTTCGCCAAAGCGGCGCACGGTGATCGGATTGCTGCCTTCGATCTTTTGGATGCGCGGGGCGACGCCTTGTTCGACGGCGGTCGTGACAGTTCCATCTTTGAGCCGGTAGGTGATCATCTGGTACGGATATTCGATGTGTTTGACGCGCTGGCCGTTCACTTCGCGCAAGACGGCGTTGGTCGTGAGGTCGCGGTAGATGAACACCTTGCGGCTGAGTTGCGTGGCGCTGTCCGGCTTGCGTTCGGACTTAAGCAGACGGTCGGTGTCAATGCCTTCGACTTTGGCGAGCAGCTTGCCAGTGGGATAGGCGTAGAGTTCGCCGTAACAGTACCAGTAAACCGGCTCGCCCGTGCCCACGCGCATTTCGATGAACTGATCGAAATGTTGCTGGGTGAAGCCCGCCTGTTGCGCGTTGACCGGGTTAAGGGTTGAACCAGTGAACGCTGCCAGACCGAGCCAGACAGCCATGAGTAAGGTCGCAAAAACTAATGTCTTCATCGTTTTATTCTCCAAATCAGAAACTCAAATTTCCTAGTCCCACCGGATTTTGTGGTTTGGTGTTTTCCAGCGCCAGCGGCGCGAAATGTTTATAGCGACCAGCCAAATCTAGGCTTAGCTCCGTTAGGAGCGACATCTGAGCGCCGGCAGATACCGCCCCGCTGGGGCTCGCGTGCTTTTTCGCACTCCAACTATAAACATTTCGCCCCGCCGGGGCTGTCACCACAAAATCCGATGTGATCAGCAAATTTCAGGACGCCACGGCGCGTTTGGGTACGAGTTTCACCAACAACAGTGCGGCTACAAACGCGATCACCGAAGCGCCAAACACGGCGGTGAAGCCCGCGCTGTAATCACCCGCCGCTTGGGCCAGTTTGCCGGTCAGGAAATTGCCCAGCGCGCCGCCGACCGTTTCGACGACGGTGATGACGCCGAGGATGCGGCCTAGTTCGCGCAGCCCGAAACATTCGGCCACCATCAATTGCACCAACACGAACGCGCCGCCGTAACCAAACCCAAAGGCCAGCGCAAAGGGATACGCCGAAGCCGCCGTCAGGCTCAGCAACAAAGTGCCGGCCAGACAAAGCACGCCGCAACAGATCAGGTTGATCCAGACTTTGGGGAAACGGTCGCTGAGCCAGCCGAAACCCAGCTTGCCCACGATGCTGGCCGCGCCCATCGTGGATTGAATGTTGGCTGTCGCGGTTAACGACAAGCCCACGCGCGGGCTTTGCAAAAAGAGATTCAATTGCTGCACGACGGCCAGAATTGAATAAAAGGCCGTCGCCGCACACAGCGAGAAAACATAAAACATCGGCGTGCGCAGCGCTTCGCCCAAGGTCAGACCGGGCAAGTTGGCGGGTACGTCTGTGGGCGCAACCGTTGCGCTGTCGTTCGTACCTGGCGCAGCGCCATCCGGCTCCAACCCAAGCTCACGCGGATGCACCTGCACGATCAGCCAAATGGCGGGGAGCAAAACAAACCAGATGAGCATGCTCACCGCCAGCATGGCGACGCGCCAGTTGTATTTTTCGATCAGCGGGCGTGCCAGTTGCGGAATCAGGATGCCGCCCAGGCTGGTGCCCATCACCACCAATCCCAGCGCGGAACCGCGTTGCCGTTTGAACCAATTCGAGATGAGCCAGGTGTTGGGGATGAGGGCGCTAAAGCTCAACCCCAGCCCGAGCAAAATGTGCGCCAGGTAAATCTGTGTGGGGTTGTGGGCGCGTGAGTAAATAAACAGACCGATGCCCATCGCCACACAGCCAAAGCTCATCAACCCCCGCAGATTGACGCGGCCCAGCAAGTTGCCCGACAGCGATGACAAACCGCCCGAAATCAGGAAGGTCAGCATCGTGGCCGTCCCGATCACCGAACGATCCGTAATGCCCAAATCGGTCAGCAGCGGTTTGAAAAAGACCGGCAAACCGCCGATCGCCAGGCCGTTGGTGACGAGCATCGCCAGCGTAGAGACAGCGACGATCAGCCAGCCATAGAAAAATTTGGCGCCCTCGCGCGTGGTGGTTTGCGCCATTGCGTCTGTCCTCATTGTCGGTTTAGTTGAATGCGAGAGGCCGCCAAAGGCAGGGCTTTTGCAAAGTCCTCAAAACATCCGCCAAAGACCTTTGACTGACTCCTGATGCCTGACTCCTGATTCCTGGCAAATTGAAAATCAGCCGGTATGCTCAGTTTGTCAGGAATCAGGAACCGGGCATCAGGAGTCAGTCAAACCGTTCGAGCGCTCGCGCTGGCGGCTTTGCAAAAGCCCTGCCGCCAAAGGTGTCTGCTTCAGGTTGGCCTTGACAACACCTGCTTGCCCGTTGCTGCCGCCGCGGCGCGCCGTTCCGCTTGCGCCAGTTTGGCGCGACGCAACGACAGGCAGAGTTGCCGCAGTTGCTCGACGCGGCGCAAGCGTGTATCTACAGCTTTTGGTGTCATCTCAACTTTGGGTTCAGTCATTGCGTTTGTCCTTCCAGCCGGACCAGCCGGGCGATGTCGTCCAGGTCTTGCCCGCTCCCGCGCAAACGTTTCAAGGCGATCAAGCCGGCGCGCGAGACTACCGTAATTTCTGTGTCAGCCCAAGCCAATGTCTCACGCTGTTGCCAGACTTGGCTTAACTGCTCCGTCACCAGCAGCAAATCAAGCACCAGCACGTCGCCGGTGTCCGGGTCCGGTTTGGAGACGCGCTGGATTTTGACCGCGCCTTGCGCAAAGGTCATCGGCTTGGCCGAAAAGATGTAGCCTTGCGTGCGCGCCAACTCCAACACGTCGCCCAACGCTTCAGGCGGAATCAGCAAATCTATGTCCAGCGTGGCGCGCGGTTGATCGTGAATCGCCACGGCCAAGCCGCCGCACACGGCATACGGGATGCCGCGCTCGTACAAAGCGCGCGCGAGGTTTTTTAGTTCGTCGTAAAGACTCAGCATACTTCGCTCCGCACTATTCGCCCGCGTGCAACGCCACCGGGCGTTTGATGAACTCGCCGATTTTATCATCGCTGACCTTGCCGCCGGCGAATTTCACGTGGCCGCGCACGATAGTGTGCGTCGGCCAGCCTTTGGTCATGAAGCCCTCAAACGGTGTGTGATCCTGCGCCGATTGACAAAGCTCCGCCGTGATCGGTTGTTCCTTCTCCATATCCACGATGGCGAAATCGGCGTCGCTGCCGATGGCGAGGGCGCCCTTGCGCGGATAGAGGCCGAAGTTGCGCGCCGGGTTGGCGCTGACCAGTTCGGCCACGCGCGCCAGACTGATGCCGCGTTTGTGGCAGCCTTCGCTGAGCAGCACCGGATACAGGATTGAAGCGCCGCCGAAACCGGGCAGGCTGCCCCATAAATCATCTTTGTGTTTGTGCTCTTCGCCGCAACAAGCGTGGTCGCTGACCACGGTGTCCACCGCGCCGTTCTGGATGCCTTCCCAAAGGAATTCGGAATGCTCGCGCGTGCGGATGGGCGGATTCACTTTGCCCCGAATGTTATTGAAGCCGCCGTGGCCACTGCGGTCGAGTTCTTCGTGATCGAGCGCGAGGTGGTGCAACGTGGTTTCCAGCTTGATGTCGTGCGCGGGATATTGCCGCCGCACGTCAAGGCCGGCTTGCAAGGCGTCGCGCGAAGACAGGTGCAGCAAATTGATCGGACAGCCGGTCGCATCGGCCAGGATGGCGGCTTCGTGCACGGAGAGGCGTTCTGTTAGCGGCGGGCGGCCTTCGCTGTAGGCTTTCAGCCCCGTCAAACCTTGCTGTTTGGCGCGTTCGATAAACACGCGGATGAGTTCGGGATTTTCGCAATGCAGCGAGAGCGAGATGCGCGCTTTGTCTTTGTGCTTGGCGGCCATCTGCGCGACGCGCGTCATCAGTTCGTAAAGATGGCCGAGGTCGTAATTTTCGGCCATCGTGTACGCGCTGCCTTTGGTCGAACTCGCCGCCAGATTCAGCGCCTTGTAAAACATATAAAACTTGAACGAACCGACCCCGGCCTGTTCGACCAGCCAGGCGACTTCGTCGAGTTGCGCCGCCGTCATCACCGCGATGTGGTAGCTGTAATCGGTGTGAAAGTGGCCGGTCGAAAGCGACAGCACTTCGGGCAAGAGGTCTTTGTACAGGCCGGTCTTGTTCAGGTAATGCTGCCCGGTGCGCCAATAACTGATGAGCGTCGAAACGCCGCCGACCAGCGCCGAACGCGATTCGCTTTCGGCGTCTTCGCTATGCGGGCGATAGATGCCGACGTGGAAGTGCGAATCCACCGCGCCGGGAAAAACATATTTGCCGCGCGCGTCAATGACTTCGCTCGCCGCGCTGGCGGCAATGTCGTCGGCGATGGCGGCAATTTTGCCGTTGCGCACGCCGATGTCACATCTGACTGTGCCGTGATAGGGGAAAACTGCGGTGCCGTTTTTGATGAGTAAGTCGTAGCGCATAGGATTCAGACTTCAGACCTCAGACCTCAGACCTCAGACCTCAGACCTCAAACTACTGACCTTCGGTTTGCTTGCTACGCAAAGAATCAAAAGTCTGAAGTCTGAAGTCTGAAGTCTGAAGTCTATTTCTTCCGTGGTTTTTTGCCGTCCTGCCCGTCGCGTGTCAGATAGACCGAGTAGCAGTACAAATCGCTGCGATACAGCACGTGCACATATTCAACCGGCTTGCCTTCGTTGGTGTACACGGTGCGTTCGATGCAGAGCAGCGCGGAGCCTACGCGGACGTCGAGTAGCCCGGCGACATAAGGTTCAGCCAGCGCCGCCGTGATTTGCTGTTTGGCGTCTTTGAGCCGGAGGCCGAATTTCTTTTCGAGCAATTGCATCAACGCGCCCGCACTCAGGTCTTCGCGCGTCAGCCGCGCGCCAACTTCGGCAGGCAAATAATTCACGATAAAGCTGTACGGTTTGCCTTCGAGCGAACGCAACCGCTTGATGCGGTAAATAGGTGCGCCCGGCTGCAACCCCAGCAACTCGGCTTCGTGCCTGTCGGCCTCGATGCGATTCATCTCGATGACTTTGACCGGCGTATCCCGGCCCATCGCGATGACCTCGTCGAGCGAACCGGTCAGGTGTGTTTGGCCCTCGAAGGTGCGGCGCCGGGTGCGGCGTTCGGCGACGAAGGTACCACGGCCCTGGCGGCGATCAATCAAACCTTCATCCGCCAGCGCGGTCAACGCCTGGCGCACCGTGATGCGGCTGACGCCATATTGCTGAATCAATTCGCTCTCGGTCGGCAGCCGGTCACCCGCGACAAACTTGCCCGAAGTGATCGTTTCGCGCAGCAAATTCTCTAACTGGTAGTAGAGCGGGATGCGCTTGCTGACAAAGGCGCTGCTGGGCTTGGTCATAGTGAGTAGTTGGCAGTTGGCAGTTGGCAGTTGGCAGTTGGCAGTTGGCAGTTGGCGGTGAACCAATGCTTGCCGCATCAGCCAACTGCCAACTATTTATGTTTGTGTTTACGCAGTCCGCCTAGCGCGTCTAGGTGCGCGTGGTCGAAGCCCTCACTGTCTTCTGGAAATTCAAAGTCGTTGAAATGAATATGATTGTGATCGGTGGCGATGATCCACTTGTGCAATTCAGGCTTTTGCCGTGTCAGACGCGCGGCAGCGCGGTCGGCGTTTTCTTCCGGCGTAGACCAGGGGTTCCAGTGGAAGTGGTTATGCAATTCGCCATCGGTGCGACCAAAGGCCAGCACGCCATGTTCGCTGGCAAACGCGCCGTGGTTGATATAGGCCGGGCGATAGAAATAGCCGCCCGTCGGCAGTTCGCCAAATTGCATCATCCACGACGTGCCGTAGATGTGATAGGCCTCTTCCGAACAATCGTGGTACGAGATGTTGTCCTGCCAGAAACCGGGCACCATCGAATAGAGGAACGTCATCGCGTGCGTCTTCTCGTCAAAGCGTAGCAGCTTGAGCAAACAACCCGACGCCGTTTGCGGGAAGAGCGTCGGCACCTGCCAGGGCATGTCTTCGTAAGATTGAATCTTGATGAATTGCTCGCGCTCAGCGCCCGCGATGTCCTCGTCCGATTCGACCAGATGCGGCTCGGTTTCGTTGTACATCAACAGGCAGAGCGCGCCTTTCGGGCTGGTGAGCGCGGGCAGCGAGACGCCTTTGGGTACGAAGAAATAATAGCCGGGGCCGCATAGTTGCTCGCCGACTTGCAGGCCGCCTTCCATCACCAGCAACTCGACGTCGGAGTAACACACGGTGGGCGGCTGGTGGTAACCGGCTTCGTATTGCACGGTCATCGAGCATGCGCCGGTGTCGCCGTCAATGCTCAGCATCTTGTAGTGCATGCCCAACGGAAAGCCGGGCAGGGTCATCTTTTTGAATCCGACCTCGCGGTCAACAAAGGGTTCGATATGCGGGCGGGCCATTGGGTGTCGTGCTCCTTCGCTTGAGTTCAGCGCCGTTTGCGGCGGGCGGCGGTTTTCATTGTGCGGGCTTGTTGTTTGACGAATTCGGCATACGCGGGCGCAGCCAAGCCTTGCTGCAATTCGGCCAGCACTTCTTTCATGCGGCCTGCCAGCAGGGCTTTGACTTTCAAACGCAGGCCCGGAAAGACGGCGCTTTCGATCACGCCGCGCCGGTCGGGTTTGATGCGGACGTAAACGCCCTCTTGCAAGCGGAACCAGATGAATTGCTCTTCGGACAACAGCCAGACGAGATACTCTTTCACGCCGTTGCGGCGATAGGTTTCCTGCTTGTCGTGCAGGTCGTAGGAAGCCGTGCTGAACGCGACCTCGACGACCAATTCCGGCGCGCCTTCCAGATAAACCGTCTTGCCGCGCGGCGTTTGCACCGGCGCGCTGAGCCACGACGTGCCGCCTTCGATCAAACGTAACGAAGCATCCGGCTGTGGTTCGTCATCAACACCCATGCGTGTGGTGGCATTATCGCCGCCATCTACGTTAGGCGTGACGAACTGATAAGCACCCAACCAGTTGCTGATTAGTCTAGTTGCGTAGCCGTGCGGCCAACCTAATGGTGAAGGCATATAAACAACCCCTCCGATCAATTCGGCTTTGATATGTGCGGGCGTGGCTTCGTAACGGCGCTCGAATTCGGCGCGCGTCAAACGGTCGCCCGCCATCAGCGGCGGACAATCAGCGCCGTCTGCCTGCGCCGTTTCGGCCAAGCGCCGTTTGATCAGTTGCCCTTTGCTTGTTTGCTGCACTGCCGCGACTGCCATGACTTTTGTACCTCGTTAAAACACGACTTTGGCTTTGCGTTTGAGACGTGGGTAAAGCTCTTCCGATTTGATCCTGCGCCGGATGTCGGCGTGCGTATTGAAACCGCGCGTCTGGATGCGCGCTTCGAATTCGGCGTACCAGATTTCGCGTTGCGGCGCGAGATCAACATTCATCGCTTGTGCGATCTTTTTGTAGCGGGCTTTCTGCTCTTTGAGTTCTTGTTTGATCCAGGCCTCGGCTTTATTGCTCCGAGCCGGTTTGACGAGTTTCGTTTTAGCCATACTCTCCTCTCAAAATGTACCGCAGGCTGTCAGCCTGCGGCGGTCTTCACAAAACAGCCTATTCGCAGTGACCGCAAGTTGCCAGCCAGCGGCGGTCTTCGCCATACGTCCCAGTTGAGACCATCAGCAGGCTGGCAGCCTGCTGTACGGTTAAAGCCAGTCTTCCAGGTTGTAGACGCGCGCGGCATTCTCGACCAGCAGCTTGCGTTTTGCAGCTTCACGTAATTCCAGCTTGTCGAGTTCCTGCATTGCGCGTTTGAAATCCACCACGGGCCAGTCGGTGCCGAACAGCACTTTGTCCTGCCCGCGCGAGTTGATGAATTTGATGAGCGCGGCATCCCAATACTTCGGCAGATGCGCGTCGGTGCCGATGTAAACGTTGGGATGCTTCCAGGCCAGCGAGATCATCTCTTCCGTCCAGGGGTGACCAATGTGGATACCGATGATTTTCAATTCCGGGAAATCAATCGCCACGCGATCCAGCGTGATCGGTTGCGCCACCGTGCGCAAAAACCATTGCGCCGAATGCCCGACCTGAATCTGAATCGGCACGCCCAACTCGGCGCACTTGGCGTAAAACGGATAATACATACGATCATCGGGCGGCGCGTCGAACCAGTGCGGATAGAGGTGCGCACCGACGAAACCGTATTCTTTGACCGCGACTTCCAGCTTGCGCACCCAGGTCATGATCCGCGATGGATTGACGCCGATGAGGCCTTTGAAGCGGTCAGGATGCTGCGCGCAAACGGCGGCGATTTTTTCAAACGGCTTTTCAAAAAAGATGCTCGAACCGACCGGCGCGCCGGTCGTGGCGACGAGCAAGCCTTTATCAATGCCTGCCTCGTCCATCATCCGCAATTCCTCTTCGACCGTGACGCCGCGTTTGGTCATGTCGAGGATGTGGATCAACTCCCAGAATTGATCGAGTTCGGGCGGATAGTGCGCGGTGATCTCCTGCGTCCAAAGGTTGACGACGATGTCTATTGCCCTAGTCATAACTGTTGCTAAATCTTCCGCGTGTGCCCCAACCAATATGGCTCGCGCAATTCCCGCCGCAAAACCTTGCCGGTCAAATTGCGGGGCAAGCGGGCCACGAAGTCTACCGACTTCGGCTTTTTGAAGCCAGCCAATTGCCCGGCGCAATGCGCAATCAATTCAGCCTCGGTTGGCGTTTGACCTGCGCGCACGACAACGACGGCTTTGACGGCTTCGCCCCACTCTGCGCTGGGCACGCCGATGACGGCGCATTCATACACCGCCGGATGCATGTGGAGCACGCGCTCGACTTCGGACGGATAAACATTCAGCGCGCCGCTGACGATCAGGTCGTTCTTGCGATCCACCAGGTAAATGTAGCCGTCTTCATCCACGCGTGCCAGATCGCCGGTAAAGACCCAGCCGTCACGAATCGTTTTCGCTGTCGCTTCGGGATTGTTCCAATAGCCGGTCATGTTCGCTTCGGTGCGCACGCCGATTTCGCCGACTTCACCCGGCGGTAAGACCTGACCGTCAACGCCAAAGACCTGCACATCCACACATACCTGCGGGCGTCCGCACGAGAGCAGGCGATGTGTCAGGGCCGGATTCTCCAACGCCTCGCGGTGTTCGCGCGGTTCGAGCACCGTACCCGAACAGCCCGTCTCGGTGGCGGCGAAAGTCTGGCGAAAGCTGCAATTCGGCAAACGTACCATCGCGTCGCGCAACACCGGTTCAGGCATCGGCGAGCCGCCATACAAAAGCACTTCCAGCGAAGACAGGTCGTAAGTGCCGATGTCTGCGCGCGCCAACAGCATCTGGATCGTCGTGGGAACCAGATTGGTAAAAGTGATGCGTTCGCGCTGGATGGTTTCGAGCGCAAGCCGGGCTTCAAAGTTGAGTAGCGCGATCTGCGAACCGACAAAGACGGCGCAATAGATGCCCGCAATACCCGCCGCTGAATACAACGGCGAAGGCAGCATCACGCGATGGGTGCGGCGGCTGCCAATGGCGTGGACGTGCACGAACATCCCGACCAGCAAGCTGCCGTGCGTATAGATCGCGCCTTTCGGAAAGCCGGTCGTGCCGCTGGTGTAAAGCAACAGCGCTGGCTCATCAAAACGTAACGGCGCTTCTAACTGTGGTTCGTCCTCAGCACCGCTGGCAACCAATGTCTCGTATGCTTCGATACCTGCGCCGGTCGCCCCATTCACGCCGATCAGCCAGCGCACTGAATCCACGCTGTCGGCAACGGTGCGCGCGGTTTCGGCTTCGGTTGCGCCGCAGAGGATGGCGCGCGCGCCGGCATTACTGACAATGTATTCGACTTCGGGCGCGGTCAGCCGGTAGTTGACTGTCACTGACACCGCACCAATTTTCGCCAAGCCGAACAAGGCTTCGACCCATTGGTGTGAGTTGCGGGCAAAGAGCGCCACGCGGTCACCGCGTTGCAAGCCCAGTTTGCGCAAAGCATTCGCCAACCGGCAGACGCGCGCATTCAATTCACGCCAGGATAAACGCACGTCCGCACCAAAACCGCTGAAGCTCAGACCTGTTTGATTGCCCAGCACTTCAGCGTTTTTGCGCAAGAGGTCACCCGCACCGCCGTAGCCGCCGAAAAGGATCGCCGCCGAATTTTGATATGGATGGGCTTGGTTCGACATCGCCAATTGCGTTTATGCCACGAAAGATGGCGGATTGGTATTGCAGCTAGTACTCCATCAAGCTGAAAATGAGGGATGTAGGGCGGGATTTAATCCCGCCCTACATCCCGGATGCGCTCTCAGCATCCATCACTTACAGCTTGATGGAGTACTAGAACAAAAGCAGACAACTTTTCATTGCCGCTTTTTGCTTAACGGTCGCCACTATACATTTGTCCTAAGCTTATGACAATACTGGCTTTCGCCAAACTCTGGCGGAATTGCTCGGCCCAATTCAGCACCAAATTCAAACGCACACCTGGGTGCTCAAGCAGCGAGTTCCCAACTTGGCAACTCCATCTCCAGAACTGTCCCATAAACTTCTTTGAAGAGTGTTTGTAGGGAGCATTGTAGTCCTGTCGGTATCCGGCTGACACCGCGTAAAAATTACTCACAAAATATTGTCACTAGCGATAATTTTCCTATTTACCTATGCATTTTCGTACAGGACATAGTCTATTAGACCGTAACAAAATCGTCAGGAGATTCACTCTAAGTGAACAAAGTGCCTATCTGAAACTGACAGGCCGAGGTTAACGCAAGACCATTTCGGCCTGTCACTCATACGTTGCAAGACAGCAGCGTTACCTGGCTCACCCCAGGCGGCGTTGTTAAAACAAAGGCAAAGACCCAAACAATGCAGAATGGACCTACGAGCCTTACAAGACCCCAAGCAAAGAAAGGATCTATCCCCATGGCTCCAAGAGCAGAAGCGAAAATGGCGGCGCCCGAAGTTGACACACAACTAATCGCACAGACCTTGAGCACGGGTCTGCGCGGATTCGAAGCGTTCAAACAGGGCTTGGCGAAAGGTGAGTGGCAGGAATTCCTCGACATGCTCACAGAGGATTTCGAGTTTTATTTTCCGGTCGGCCAATACAAAGGCCACCATCAGGGCAAAGCCAAAGCGCAGGAATTTTTTGGCTACGTGCGGGAGGTTTACAACCAGGGTTTGCACGTGGTGGAGTTGCTGCGCCTGACGGCCAATGAAAAGACCATCGTCTTTGAATTTCGTGACGAAGGGATGCTGCGGGGCGAGCTGTACCGCAATCGGGTCACCGTTTCGTGGGACATCCAGGACGGCAGAATTGCCAGTTACCGCGAATACTTTGGTAGCGACGGCAAATCGAATTAACGCGGTGCCGGTGACCTGGGCGCGCAGATTCCTAACCGTCGGAGCGCGCGCCTTCTGTTACCAACAGATGCATCCCGCTCAAGATCAGCGCGTGGTGCAACATCGCGTGCGCTGAGTTTTGTTAGATCGTCAGTGGACGAGCAAACCAGCGCATGCGATGCTGCATCGCGCGTTTTTCATTTTTCACCCAGGGAGAGGCTCTATGAGCAAATCTATTTCCCGCCGCAAGCTCTTGCGGCAAACCGCTTCCACAATGGCAGGCGCAGTCGCGGGCAGTGTTTTGGTGAATGACGTTCCGCCGGCTGCCGCGTCAACAGCACTTGCAGTTCAGCAAATCGAACCGGTCCGCTTCAACGGCAACAAATACGCCACCGTGCCGCTGCGCCAGCCCGAAATCCTGGCCGCCGCCATCCAATCGCGAGTACGCGCCGTGGATGGCGATAATCCTGCGCCGGGGTTAAAAGCCAATCTCGATTACATGCTCAAGCTGATTGACAAGGCGCAGTATTACGCCGGACGCAAAGACCTGCTCTGCTTTCACGAGTTCCCTCTCACTGGCTGGGACAAATGGTCGCGCAAACAGGCGCTGAACATCGCCCGCGAGATTCCCGGCCCCGAAACCGAAGCCATTGGTAAGAAGGCCAAGGAATATAACTGCTACATCACGTTCGGCACCTATCTCAAAGACAAGGATTGGCCCAGCCATTTAATCAGCGCCACCATCATCATCAATCCGCAAGGCCAGGTCATCGCCAAGCACTGGAAGCAGCGCAACATCCGTCTCGCGTTTTTGGGTTTCGAGTTATTCACCTCCTCGGTTTATGACGTGCTGGATCGTTACGTGGAGATGTACGGCTGGGACGCGGTGATTCCGATTGCGCGCACGGACATCGGTAACCTCGGCTGTTCGTCGTGTCAATGGGAGCCGGAATTGTTCCGCACAATGGCGGTCAAGGGCGTAGAGATTATCGTGCGCACGGCCAGCGGCGGCGGTTCGCAGGAAGATTTGAAATTTGCCTGCCGCACCAACGGCGTGTATGGCGTGCACATCAACAATGCGGTCTCGCCCGACAATCCGAATTTCTTTGAAGATGCGGGCGGCGGCAGTTCGGCCATCCTCGGCCCGCGCGGCGACATCGTGACGCAAGCCAATAACGAACACGAAGCTGCGGTGATTGGCGCGATTCCGATTGGCGCTTTTCGCGCGCGGCACAAATTGCCGGAGATCAACACCGAGTTGTATGCGCACGATATGGCGCAGTATCAATCCGAGTATCCGCCCAGCGTCTTTTCGCAGGCGCAGCCGGAAAATCTGGAAAGCACGGGCGAATTTCTCAAACAGAAAGTGAGATGGCCGCGCTGAGCAACCAATGAACCAGCAACTTCAAATCAAACCCGCCACCGCCGCCGATGTCCCGCTGATTTTGGCATTCATTCGCGGGCTGGCCGAATACGAAAAACTCGCCCACGAAGTTATCGCCACCGAAGCGTTGTTGCACGAGCAGCTTTTCAGCGAACGGCCTAACGCCGAAGTCGTCATCGCATATCTGGTTGGTGAACCCGTCGGCTTCGCGCTCTTCTTTCACAACTTTTCAACGTTCCTGGGGCGGCGCGGTTTGTATCTGGAAGACCTCTTTGTCAAACCTGAAGTGCGTGGGCAGGGCGTCGGGCGCGCGTTGCTGGGCTATCTGGCGCGGCTGGCAGTGGCGCGCGGCTGTGGCCGGTTCGAATGGGCTGTGCTCGATTGGAATGAACCTGCGATCAAGTTTTACAAAAGTCTCGGCACCCAGCCGCTGAACGAATGGACGGTGTACCGGCTGACTGGCGAAGCACTGAACCAATTAGCGGAGTCACCTAACCAGCAGTCAGTTCTTTAGAAGCTTGCGACCAATCGCCTTTCGTCCCACCCTATAGATGGGCGGCGACGGCCTGAACGGCAACCAACGGCGCGCGAGCGAGATCACCAATTTCTGCCGCGCGGCTGGCGCTCACATCCAAGCCATCGTCATAACGCAAACCTGCTCGCAATACAGTGTTCCGGCCAGCGTCCCGCGCGTCAGCGGGTACGGGAGAATGGCTCTTGTCAACGGAGCTAAACTCGCCGCTTGGCTGTTCGCGTTTGGCTTCGCACAAACCGCGCTGACGCGCGCGACGCTGGCCGGCTGCAACAGCCTATTTGCTCGCTGTGGCGGCGGGCGCGGGCAGAATGCTCAGTTCCGGCATGATGCTGTAAACCGAACGGGTCGAATGCAGGATGACGCCCTTCGTTCTGCCGGACGCAATCAGTTGGCGGTAGCTTTCGTCTTTGTTGAGCGCTTCCGTCACTTTCTCGTATTCGGCAAACGAGTCATACGAATCCACCGTGGAATAGGCGTAGCTGTCGCCGCCCAGCATCAGCCTTGAAACGCGACATCCTCGGAGTCCGGCTTTTTTGAGCAGCGGCAACAGGTCTTTCTGATAGCTTTCGAAATCCGCCCGGTAGCCCGCCGCCACGCTGACTTCGCGGCGCACCAACAGCTTCTCCGTGCCGGTGAGTGGCAGCGAGAGTTCGGGGATGGAGCGGATGACATAAGCGTTCCCGCCGGTAATCATCGTGCGCCGCTTGGCCTGATACGCCTTGTATTTCTCCGGGCCGAGGGCTTTGGCGACGCTGCTGCCTTCGTCAAATTGCGCGAGGCTGTCAACGGGTTGCACGACGCGCAATTCAAAGCTCTGGCCGATGGGGCCGGACGCTTGCAGCACGAGCGAACGTTTGACGCCCGCTTTCTTCAGCGCGGGCAGCGTTTCGTTTTTGTAGAACGCCAGAAACTGCTCCCACATTTCGGGTTTGACCTGTGTCACCGAAACGCGCGAAAGCTGCGGTTTGGGTGCGTCCTGCGCCAAGCAGAGCGCGGCGAGTGCCAGAGTCAGCAGCAAAGCGCTGACCATTCCGATACTTTGTCTTTTCATGATTCGATCTCCTCTTGGGTTAGAGCGCGAAGGGTTTTGGTTTGCGTTGCGTTACTGCAAATGCTCCTGCAAGACCAGCAGTTCAGAGCGGACGGTTTTGCTGATGGCGCCCATCTGTCCAGTGATGTCGGCGGCTTTGACGTTCGGATGAACTTTCTCCCACAGGCCACGCGACGGATTGCCTTCCAATTGCTCGAACTTGTCGAAGAACTGGACGGTGGTAAAGCCGTACTCACGCTCTGTCCCGCTGGGATAACGCGCGCCCCACACAGCCCAGCCGCGCATCGTCCCGGCATCCACGGCGGCCTGCCAGAGCGGCTTGTAGAACTTGCGTTCGTTGGCGACGTAATCCGCGTTCTTGCCCGGCTCAATCCGCTTGTAATCAACCCGGACGTAGCGGGCGGGCGCGGCTGAAGAGCGCGGGTCTTCAGCGCCCGGCCAGGCCGATTCCACCAGCGCGATGACTTCGGTGCGCACGATCTTGCGTGTGAGCGCGGCGCGCGCGCTGAATTCTTCGCGCTTCATGTTCGGATTCGCTTTGGTGAAAACTTCTGGCGGCGCGCTGTTTTCGAGGTCTTTGAAATTGTCGTAAAGCGTCACGGCCACGACGTCATATTCACGCGCCGTGCCGCCGGGGTAGCGCACGCCAAACAACTCCCAGCCGCGAATGAGCTTGGCCTTGATGCGTTCGCGATGCACCGGCATCCAGACTTCCTGCTCCATCTTGCGATACTCCGCCGCCTTGCCTGGCTCGATTTTCATGTATTCGACCAGCGCATAGCGCGGTTGGGCTGACGGCTGGGCTGACGGTTGAGTTTGTGCTTGCGTTGCCTGTCGTAGCGCTCCGGCGAGCAGCGCTACGACCAACAGACGCAGGGCGGTTGACAGACTGTTGCGAAAGAAACGTTGAAATTTCATGGTGATGCTCCTTGTTCGTTAAGGGCTGTCTGCACAGCCAGGTGGTGACGAGCGGTTACAACGGATACTGCCAAAACGGTCATGGATATTTGCCTTCACTTACACATGCGCAGTGGCCAGACGAAACCCGCCACGCCCGCCAAAAATAATTTCGTACAATGAAAATCCAGGATCGGTTCCTGGGAGCGCAGGCACCCCTGCCTGCTGTGAGAAAAGCCGCGTAGCGTTCCGCTTCTCTGAACAAGCCATCGGCGAAAACAGGAATAAGGAGGCTGCGCGGCCTCTTTTCAGCAGGCAGGGGTGCCTGCGCTCCCAGGAGGCCGCCCCGAATTTTTTACAGGAAGAAATTTTTCCTCCGCTAAGAAATTTTCTGCGCCACGGGTTTTTCGATCCGCCGGGAAGACGGCAGCTAGTGGCGGGCACGCGGTTGCCAATGCTTGCCTGTCGCCAGCGTGCCTGCTACCGTGCACGCGCATTGCAACAGCAGTCTCCATTCCAACTCACAACTCATCGGTTCACTTCAGGAGGAACGCGTCATGGCATCCCAACGCAGCGTCACCCGCATTGGCTTGAGCATTTTGCTGGCCGTGGTTTTTGTCTTGGCTTTTATGCTGATGGGGTTGCCCGTCGGCTTCACCCAGAACGGCGGCACGACGACAACCGCGCCGCTCGACAAACTGCACTTCCGTGAAATCGGCCCCGCGACGCCGTCGGGCCGCATTGATGATTTCGCCGTGCTCGAAAGCAATCCGGCGGTGTTTTATGTCGCGTCAGCGACGGGTGGTTTGTGGAAGACCGTCAATCAGGGCACGACGTTTGAGAACGTCTTTGTCAACGAAACGACCTCGTCCATCGGCGACGTAGCCATCGCACCCAACGACGCCAACCTCGTCTGGATCGGCAGCGGCGAGAATAACAACCGGCAAAGCTCTTCGTGGGGTGATGGCGTTTATAAATCCACCGACGGCGGCAAGACCTGGAAGAACATGGGGCTGCGCGAGAGCAAACATATCGCCCGCGTCATCGTTGACCCGGTGGATCACGATGTCGTGTATGTCGCGGCGCTTGGTTCGTTGTGGGGCGCGGGCGGCGAGCGCGGCGTTTACAAAACGACCGATGGCGGCCTGACATGGAATCGTGTACTGACAACGGATGAACACACCGGCGCGACCGAGTTGGTGATGGATCCGTCGAATAACAAGACGCTCTATGCCGCGACCTATCAGCGCCGCCGCGCGCCCTGGGGCATGAATGGCGGGGGCACGGGCAGCGCAATTTGGAAATCATCTGACGCCGGGCGCACGTGGACGAAACTGACTAAAGGCATCCCCGAAGGCCCGCTCGGCCGCATCGGGCTGGATGTTTATCGCAAAAACGCGAACATCGTTTACGCGCGCATCGAACACGCCAAAGAGAGCGGCACCTATCGCAGCGATGACGCGGGCGCTTCGTGGACGAAGATGAGCGCGACCAATCCGCGCCCGATGTATTTCAGCCAGATTCGCATTGACCCGAACAACGACCAGCGCATTTACGTGCTCGGCGTTTCGCTGCACGTTTCCGATGACGGCGGCAAGACATTCCGTGGCGATGGCGCGAACAAGATTCACGTAGACTTTCACGCCGCCTGGATCAATCCCGCCAACTCTGACCACGTGATGATCGGCGGCGATGGCGGCGTCGGCATTTCGTATGACAAGAGCAAGACGTATGTCTGGTTGCGCAACTTGCCCGTCAGCCAGTTCTATCACATCGCCTTTGACAACGCGGTGCCGTTCAATGTGTGCGGCGGTTTGCAGGACAACAACACTTGGTGCGGCCCGTCGGCAGTGCGCAGCGCCAGCGGCATCGGCCTCGATGAATGGTTCGTCATTCAAGGCGGCGACGGCTTTCAAGCGCAGATGGACCCGAACAACCCGCGCATCCTTTACGGCGAATCGCAGGACGGGCGCATGAGCCGCGTTGACCGCGTGACCAACGAACGCACCACCATTCGCCCCGAACCGCCTGATGGCGAGAAGCCCTATCGTTTTAATTGGGACACGCCGATGGTGATCTCGCCGCACAACGCCGCGACGCTCTTTGTGGCGGGCAATCGCTTGTTCAAATCAACCGACCGCGGCCATTCGTGGAAAGCCGTCAGCGAAGACCTGACCAACAACATTGACCGCGAAACTTTTGAACTGCTGGGCGTCAAAGCCAAAGAGATCGCCATCGCCAAGAACGACGGCGTTTCGTCGTATGGCAATCTGGTGACGTTTAACGAATCGCCGAAGAAAGCGGGCCTCTATTACACCGGCTCTGACGACGGCGTGCTGAGCGTGTCAAAAGACGATGGCGCGCATTGGGAAAACGTGACGAAAAAGATTTCGGGCTTGGCGGCGAATACTTATGTCTCACGCGTCGCGCCGTCGCGCTTTGACGAAGCGACGGTTTACGCCACCTTCGACGGCCATCGCGGCAACGATTTCAACGCCTATGTTTATGCGAGCAAGGATTACGGCCAATCGTGGCAGAGCATCGCGGGCGATCTGCCCAAAGGTGAAGTCGCGCGCACGATCACCGAAGACCACAAAAATCCCGACGTGCTTTACCTCGGCACCGAGCGCGGCCTCTATGCCAGCTTTGATCGCGGCAAACAGTGGACACGGCTCAAGGCCAATCTGCCGACCGTGCCGATTTATGAAATCACACTGCACCCGCGCGACAACGCAATGCTGCTCGCCACGCACGGACGCGGCGTCTGGATTCTCGATGACCTCGCGCCGCTGCAACAATTCGCCCAGGCGCGCCAGGCCGAGGCCTTCGTGTTTGCCGTCAGCAACGCGACGATCATGAATCCGGCCGGCGACCGCAGCCGCGAGTTTGAAGGCGATATGACTTTCCTCGGTGAAAACCCCGCGCGTGGCGCGACGATCAACTACCACTTGAAAGCAGCGGCCAAGGCTGTCGCCCTGACGATCAAAGATGTATCAGGCAAAGTCGTGCGCGAACTCACCGGCCCCGCGCTCAAAGACAAAAACGCCGCCGGCTTGAATTCCGTGCTCTGGGATTTGCGCGTAGAGCCATTGCCCGCGCCGCGTCCGCAACCCGGTCAAGGGCCAGGCGGTGGTGGCGGCGGTGGTGGTGGTGGTGGTGGTTTTGGCGGCGGCGGTTTGACCGGGCCGTTTGTGCTGCCCGGCCAATACAGCGTCACGCTGAAAGTGGATGGCAAAGAAAGCGGCCCGCAAAGCTTCAACGTGCAAGGCGACCCCGACATCACGATTGCCGCAGCGCATCGCCAAGCCGCCTTTGACGCCGCTATGGAATTGCACTCGATGC
This sequence comes from Acidobacteriota bacterium, assembly GCA_016196035.1. Lineage (NCBI taxonomy): Bacteria > Pseudomonadati > Acidobacteriota > Acidobacteriota bacterium. Next base: position 29,510 of record JACPYM010000135.1, read on the forward strand.
AAAAGCAATTCAACACTGCCGCCGAAAGCGTGACCGCGCTCAACGAACGGCTGCGCGCTATTCAGGCCGCCGTCAAAGACAACAAAGACGCGCCCGCCGCGCTCAAGACCAAAGTCGAAGAGTACGCCAAGAAATTCGCGCCGCTCGCCACGACCTTCGGTTTGAATCAAGGCGATCCGTTGGCGACCGGCGATTTTTCGGCCTTCGCACGGCAATTGCGCGCCCGCATCGGCCAGTTGAAAGGCGGCATCATGGCTGCGACCGCGCGCCCGACTGAAACGCAGACGCGCCAAATTCCCGAAGTCCGCGCCGCGCTGGAAAAAGCCCTCACCGACGCCAACGCGCTGATCGGCGAATTCAACGCGGTCAGCAAAGAGGCGGCGGACAGCGGCGTTTATCCGGCGGCGGTAAAGCCGATTCAACGCTAGGCAGGATGCTGTTGAGTATGTCCTTACCCAAACTTTTTGCGTTTTCTTCGCCCTGAAAGGGCAGTGGATATTAGCCGGTGGTTTCACCACCGGCTAATATCCACTGCCCTCCGGTGCCAAAAAGAGCGGCACTCAATCACCTCACCTTGGCGCACTTTGGCAGGCGGCTTCATTCCACTTGCGTTCACCTCGCCAGAAATAATTTTTTCATCACGCCGAAAAAAGCGCGCGCCAATTGTCTTAGGCTGTGAAGGCGCTTCTGTCTTTACTTTGTGCAAACTAAATCTTCGCAACAGTGCCACAGCAGGCAATAAACCTGACGCTTGACCGATTGCTGATGCCACCGGATTTACCAGTCAGTGAAATCACCTTACAGGCCGAACTGCGGACAGGTGAAGAACTGCGGCAAGCCGGACAGGAAACTGTGAGCCTCGAAAAGAAAGTCACCCGCTATTTTGAACAATGGCGCGACCCGGTCTATCGCTATCTGGTCGCGGTCTTCGGGCAGCCTGAATTGGCTGAGGAATTCGCGCAGGAAGCCTTTCTGCAACTCTACAACACATTGCACAGCGGACAATCCATCACGAATATCCGCGCCTGGGTTTTTCGCGTCGCCCACAATCTGGCCGTCAATCAGATCAAGCAGCGGCAGTTCATTGCGCCGCTCGCTGATGAGGCGTGGGAGGAGCTTTGCCGCACGCTGAAAGACGCCGCGCCCGGACCGGAACAGCGGCTGTTGCAACTGGAAAAGCTGCAACGCTTACACGCCGCGATTGCGCGGCTGACGCAGGCCGAGCGCGAATGCCTGCATCTGAGAAGCAAGGGGTTTCGCTACCGCGAGATGGCCGAGATTCTCGGCCTGAGTACGACCACCGTAGCCGAAACGCTTTATCGAGTAATTGAAAAACTGGCGAGAGACAGTAATGAATGACTTTGCTGGGACAACTTACGGACAGGACACTGAACCGCATCCGCTGCGCGAGCAGTTGCTGCTCTATGTGGACGGCGAATTGACCGAGAAGGAAGCGGGGCTGGTCAGAGCGCATCTGGAAGCCTGTTGGAAATGCCGCGCCCGCAGCGCCGCGCTGGAAGAGACCATCGCGGAGTTCAGCCGCTTCGATGAGGCAACGTTGACGCCGCACCTGCCTGCGCCACCGAATAACTGGCGCGGCTTCAATCCACACTTGCGCCGTTTAGCCGCGGAAAATGGCAGCCCTAAGTTGCTGTCACGCTTGCGCGGACTGTTGACGATGAACTTCACCGCGCTCCCGCTGGCTGCGCCTCTGACAGCGATAGTTGTGACAGCACTGCTCCTGCTGGCAGCAGGCGTCTGGTTGAGCCGCTCGCAAATTTGGCTTCCGCAAGTTTCCGCGCAGGAATTGTTGCAACGCGCCACGCAGTCAGAAACCGCTATGTTGGAGCGCGTCGCGGAGCCGGTGGTTTATCGCAAACTTCAGGTTCGACGTTCCGGCGCAAGTGAAGCAGTGGCAGCGCCGGTAATATGGGAAAGCTGGAAGGATGCGCAGCGCAATCAATTCCGGCAGCGTGTCGCCGATCAACAGGGGCTGCGGTTCATGCGCGACAATGAAACGCCACCGCCGCTCATCGCTGAGTTGACCACCGTCTTGCAGGCCAATCATTTCGATCGGCAACGCCCGCTGTCAGCAGCGGCCTTTGCCGAATGGCGCAAAACCATCAAGACCAAAGCCGAATCCGTTGTTGCGAGCCGAGATGAATTGAAGCTGACCACCATTGCGCGGGAGCCGCATGCCGAGAACGCGATCATCGAAGCCGCGTTGGTGGTTCACAAATCTGACTGGCATGCGGTTGCCTTGAAACTAAAAGTGCAGGGCGTGGGCGAAATCCGTGAATATGAATTGAGTGAGACGGCGTATGAAGTCTTGCCCTTGCAAGCGTTGAATGTGTTTGCCGAATTCGCGCCACTGCCTGTGCCTTCCGCCTTGCCGGCAACTGCGCCGACCGCTTTGCCAACACGCGCTGCCGCGATTGCTGTGCCGTCGCCTGCGATCCCCTTGCCTACGGAAGCTGAATTACCAAGCGAAGCCGCACTAAAAGATGCCGAAGTCGCGGCGTTGTATGCGCTGCATCAATTGCAGGCCGACCTCGGTGAACAGCTTGAAGTAGTGCGCGCGGCGGACAGGCAAATCATCGTGCGTGGTTTGGTTGAGCAGGCCGCGCGCAAAGAGCAACTGACGCAAGCGCTCAAGCACCTGCCGCTGGTCACGGCGCGAATTCAGACCGTTGAAGAAGCCGTCCGGCAGACACAGCAAAACAGCCCGCCTGCCGCAGCTACGATTTCAACCAATGAAATCAGTGTGAATGCCGGGTCGGCGGCGGCGAGCGTCAACCCTTTCCAGCAAAAAATGGCGGAGCATTTCGGCGGGCGCGCCGGATTGAGTGAAGCGGAGCGCCAGGAAATCAATCGCCAGGTCGCCCAGCTAGCCAACGCCATTGAAACGGACGCTTCGGCGGCAATGGCTGAAGCGTGGGCGCTGCGCCGTTTGGCGGAACGCTTCGGCCAGCCGACGGACGCCAATGCCAGCGCGGCCAGCCCGGCAGCGCGGCAACGCATTGACGAGATGATCGGGAACCACGCGGCGCGGCTGAAGCTGCGGACGCGCAATTTACGCGCCCGGCTGGAACCGCTGCTGGTCACGTTGGCGGGCGCAGCGCCTGCGGTCTCATTCAACCCCGCAGCCTCTAGCCAGGCGCAAATTGGCTGGCAGGCGCAAATTGGCACGATCTTCAAAACCGTCGAGCAGGTCAGCCGTCTGACCGATCAATTGCTGGACGGCAACGAGCAGTCGGCAGCCGCGACGCGCCAAGCAGCGCGTCAGTTGCTGACGGAACTAGCGCGGCTTGAGCAGGCGTTGCCGCTAGCAGAGCAACAACGCGCCAGATAAATTTTCAGATCTAAATCAGAACAACAAAGATGGGGACAGGATTCACAGGATTCACAGGATTGGCCGAAGGTCAATTCTGCCCGTCCTGCTGGCTGAATCCTGTGAATCCTGAAAATCCTGTGAATCCTGGCAAAAAACTTCTGCCCCAATGTTGGTTGCTCTGATTTAGCATTCAAGCAAATGTTTTGCGGTTTGGCGCCGGAGGCGCTACGGATATTAGCCGGTGGTTCCGTTCGGCTCCACTGTCCCTTCGGGACGCATTTCGGAAATTCTTTTTCTTGAAACCTATGGCATCACCCATGAACGGAGAAATCAGATGAACCACCAACAACTAATTCGTTTGGGCTGCCTCAGCATTTTGCTGCTGGCCGCCGCCATTACAGCTTCCGCGCAAACCGCGCAGGTCACGGGGCGCGTGAGCGATCCGACGGGCGCGGTCGTTCCCGGCGCGCAACTGACGGTCACGAACATCAATACCGGGGTGAACCGTGAATCGGTCTCCAATGGCGAAGGCTATTTCACGATTCCTTTATTGCCGCCGGGCGAGTATCGGATTGCGGTGAAAAAAGATGGCTTCAAACCGGTCATTCAATCCGGCATCACGTTGCAGGTCGAACAGGTGCTGCGGCTAGATTACACGCTCGAAACCGGCGCGGTCACGGAAACGGTGAGTATCACCACTGATGCGCCGCTGCTCGAACGCGAATCGGGCGCGAAAGGACAGGTCATTGACAACAAAGAGATCGTTGACCTGCCGCTCAACGGACGCAATTTTGCCGACCTCGCGTTGCTGACGCCGGGAGTCGTGGATCTGCCGGAAGGCCTCGCCAACAGTGGCAGCACTTCGATCAACGGCGGACGCGCGGACGGCGTGAATTATCAGGTGGACGGCATGAACAATCGCAACGTTCGCACAGGCAGCCCGGTTTCACAGCCTTCGGTGGACGCGGTGCAGGAATTCAAAGTGCAGACCAGCGCCTACGCCGCCGATTTCGGCACGGTCGGTTCCGGCCTCATCAACGTGGTGCTCAAAGGCGGCACCAATCAGTTGCGCGGCTCGCTTTATGATTTCGTGCGCAATGATATGTTCGATGCGCGCAACTTTTTCGACACCGACAAACACAAGCTGCGCCGTAACCAGTTCGGCGGCACCATCGGCGGCCCCGTCACCTTGCCCGCGCGGCTCTTTGGCCCGCTGGCGTATCGCGGTCAGGATCGCACCTTCTTTTTCTTTTCTTTTGAAGGCTTGGCCGAACGGCGCGGCGATACGCGCCTGGCCAGCGTGCCGACGCTCGCGCAGCGCGCCGGAGATTTCTCTTCCTTGTTGCAAGGCACCACGAAAATTTACCTGCGCGATCCGGCCCTCACGGGGACGTGTAGCGCCACCAGTCAAGCCGCCTGTTTTCCGGGCAATATCATTCCGGCGGCGCGCTTTCATCCGCTGGCGCTGAAGGTGCTGAATTTGGTGCCGCTGCCCAATCGCGCGGGCGCCAACAACTTCGTGAGTTCGCCGGTCATTCCAGCAGATGATCGGAACTACATCATCAAGCTGGATCAAAAGATCGGCCAGAACGGCAATCTGGCGCTCAATTATGTCAGCGGCAGCAGCCCCGGCGGCGATCCGTTCGGAGCGAGCAACCTGCCGGGCTTCGGTCTCAAAAGCAACAGACGCGATAAACTGGCGGGCATCCGTTTTACACAAGCCTTCAGTCCGACTTTCACCAATGAGTTGCGCTTCGCCTTTTCGCGCGCGAAAGATTACACCGACTGGCGGCGGCGCGATGACCCGGCGTTGCTAGACGCGGTCAATGCGCTGTCCCTCTCGAAAGACCCAATCTTCGCCGGGCTGCCGCGCTTCAACATCACGGGTTACGATGTCATTGGTCATCACCAATCGTACCCGGCCATCATCGCGGTCAACGGCTTTCAGTTTTTCGATTCACTCACACTCGTCAAAGACAAACATTCTCTGCGCACGGGTGCTGAGGTCATTCGGACGCAATACTTCCAATACTTCCCCAACAACGCGCGCGGCAACCTCGCCTTTCTGGGCCGCGTCACGGGCAGCACAGCGACACCAGTGCCCTTCGCCGATTTTCTGCTCGGCTTGCCCGACAATACGAGCCGCTTGCTTGATCCCCGCATGAATTATCTGTTCAACACGACCTACGGATTTTTCATCCAGGACGATTACAAGGTCGCGCCACGACTGACGCTCAATCTAGGCTTGCGTTATGACCTGCTCCTGCCTCAGACCGAGAAGTACAACATCCTGTCCAACTTCATTCCCGAGCAAAATCGCATCGTCCAGTCCGGGGACAAGGCTTTCCCCAAAGCGCTGATCAAGACGGACAAGACCAACTTTGCGCCGCGCTTCGGCTTTGCGTGGCAGCCGCTGAACAGCAGCAAATTGGTCGTGCGCGGCGGCTACGGAATTTTCTATACGAACTCGGCGCAAAACGGCATTCGCATTCTGCTGGCCAACAATTTTCCTTTCTCGAACAGTCAGAATTTCCAGCGCAGCACGACCAACCCGCTGGCCTTCACCCTCTCCGATCCGTTTCCGGCTTCGAGCAGTGGCGTGATTGCGACGACGATTCCCACCGGCATCGCGTTCGATACGCCGACCGCCTACATGCAAAATTACAACCTGGCTATCGAACGCGAAGTCTGGCAGCAGACGGCGGTGGAGTTGGCGTATGTCGGTTCGCGCGGCTTGCATCTGTCGCGCAAGTACGACATCAACCAGCAGATTCGCCGCAGTCCCACCGACATCGTGCGCCCGTTCCCGCAATACAGCGGCGCGATTCAGTATGTCAGCTACGGCGGGAGCTCGAATTACCACAGCCTGCAAGCGACGCTGCGCCGCAATTTTCGCAGCGGGGTGGGCTTTCGCGCCAATTTCGTCTGGTCGAAATCCATTGACGATACCTCGGGTTTGACCGGCACCGGCAGCGAAGGCGGCGCGCAGGACTCGCGCAATCTGGGGCTGGAACGTGGTCTGTCCAGCTTCAATCGCCCGCGCGCCTTCACGCTCGACTTCTCCTACCTGCTGCCCTTCGGTAAAGGCAAAAAACATTTCACCGAAGGCCTGGTCAACACGCTCATTGGCGGCTGGCAATTCAACGGCATCGTGCGCATGTACGACGGGCAGCCGTTCACGCCGGGCGTTGCGAGCTTCAACTTTGCCACCGGTGGAGCCAGCCGCCCGGATCAGCTTGGCAGCGGCAAGCTCGATAATCCGACGGTGGAGAAATGGTTCAAGGTCGAAGATTTCGTGCCCGTCCCGACTGGCTCATTCCGCTTTGGCACGGCGGGACGCAACGTTTTGTCCGGCCCGGCGCGCAAACAGGTTGACCTGTCGCTGATGAAAAACTTCGCCCTCAGCGAACGGCAGAAAGTGCAATTCCGCTTTGAGGTTTTCAATGCGCCGAACATTGCCAACTTCTTCCTGCCGGTCGCGAACGTTGACGTGGCGAACGCCGCCACCATCAGCCGTGCGCGCGCCGGACGCGAGATTCAGTTGGCGCTGAAATACATCTTCTGAGAAAACCCGTGTGAACTGTGGCAAAAATACTTATGGAAAACTCTGCGACTTTTGTCCCTGTTCCTACGCCTGACCCACAAGACATTCATTCGCAAGAACGCGATTTGCGTTTTCATCCGAGCACAACTGTGCATCCGCGAAAGCTCACGTCTGCGCAAATCACCAAATTCAATACGGATGGATTTCTGACTGGTATTACGATTTTTGGCGCGCAGGAAATTAACGAAATTCGCTTATCCTTTGATAATTTGCTGGCGCAATATTTTGCGGCAGGAAAAGACAGCTATGCGATTTCGACGGCGCATATGCGGCACGGCAAGGTTTACGATTTGCTCACGCACCCGCGCATCGTGGCGTATGTCAAAGACATTTTGGGCGAAAATGTAAGCGCGTGGGGATCGCATTTTTTCTGCAAAATGCCACGCGACGGCAAAAAAGTTTCGTGGCATCAGGACGCTACCTATTGGCCTTTATCGCCGTCCAAAGCCATCACGGTTTGGCTGGCGATTGATGATGCCAATGTCGAAAACGCCTGCGTGCGTTTCATTCCCGGTTCGCATCATCACGGCGAATTGACGGCAAACATGCATGAAAACGACGAATCCGAAGTTCTCTATCAATCCGTAGCCGCCGCCGAAAATTTTGGTGAGCCCTTCGACAACATTCTGCAAGCGGGACAAATTTCGCTTCACTCAGATTTGCTTTTGCACGGCTCCAAAGCCAATGAATCTGATCGTCGCCGTTGCGGGTTGACGTTGCGTTATTGCACAGCGGATGTGACGGCATATTTAGATTGGCATGCGAAGGGAATTCTCGTCAGCGGCGTAGACCCGCGTGGGCATTGGGCAAATCCGCCGCGCCCGGTTGAGGATTAGATGAAAACGAAAGCTGAAATTGTAAGGGCTGAAATACATCTTCTGAGGGCAGTGATAAAAGGCGGGGAGGCGCTTGATGTTTTTACTGACGTTGAGGGCGTAGCCCAAAATCAAATATCCCCCCTGCCGGAAAGGCACAGCCTTTCCGCACATCGGGCGGCAGAGCCGCGAAAAAAATATGCGTAGATACCAATGGATATTCCGCCTTGGCGGCTGTGCTGCTGTGTTCGTACTTACGGCGGCCATCGCGGTGCTGTGCGTCCGCGCCGCTATAGGTACGAATGTGATCGTACTCCCGGCTGGCGCAACGAATACTAAATATCAGGCGACGGTCGCGGACAATACGCTGATTGACGCCACGCAGTGGACCAGCACGGCGGTCGGAGCACACGTCTCCCAGCGGTACGACCTTCACTGCGGCAGATATTTCAGGGACAGGCACAGGGGGCGGAGGGAACAACATCGTCTGGCGGGGCGGCGTCATCAATGGATCAATCCCCACGACGTGGGATTGGCGGACAACGCATGACTCTCCGCATGGAGGAACTGGCATAAGAATTCAGAACAACGGTCTGGCGGAATGGCAATATCTCCGTGTCCACAACGTGGAAGACGCCATGAAATCGCGTGAAGCTCCGGAGTACTCCAACACCGCGAGCTGGGTCGTGCGCGACTGCTATTTTACTGCGATCCGCGATGACGCAGTCGAGGACGACCGTTTCGAGCCGGGCACGGTGCAGGACTGCCTCTTCGATGGCGTCCACACTTTCATCAGCGAGCAGAATGAGAACGTCGGGACAAACAACCCCATCGGCCCCGCCGAAGACACCACGATCTATGTCAAGCGCGTCGCCGTGCGGCTTTACCCGACTAACGATACTAGCAACGAGACAAACAAGGGCGGCGGGAAATGGTTCAAGTGGCAGGGACGCGGAGTAGCCAACCACCGGCTCGCTGTGAGTGATTCGGTCTTCGCCGTCGGGACAATCCCGCGCGGCGGGTGGAAGAGCCTCGACATGCCATCGCAACTAACTTGGGTCGGCACGAACAACTTCATCCTCTGGCTGGGCGCTCCGGGCGGTTACGGCGGCCCGAAGCCCGCTACAGTAACGTTTCTCGAAGGCACAGCCGCCAGCAACAAGTGGATCAAGGTTCGCAACCAATGGCTGACCAGTCACGGGCTACCGGCGCAATCCTTCGCCGCTGACTATAACCCGCACACAGCACCCCTTCAGCAGATTCCGGTCTCAGCATCGCCCAACGGCAGTAGTAGCGCCACCGGCAACACTGCTAACAAAGGGCCGAACGTCGTGCTGATCTATGCTGACGACCTGGGGTACGGCGATCTTTCAGCGTATGGCGCAACCGCTGTGCAGACGCCGCACATGGATCGGCTCGCCCAGGAAGGCTTGCGTTTTACGGACGCGCACGCGGCGGCAGCAACTTGCACACCGTCGCGTTACGCCTTGCTCACGGGCGAATATGCGTTTCGCAAAAAAGGGACGGACATTTTGCCGGGCGATGCGGCGCTCATCATCGAACCGGGACGCACCACGCTGGCTTCGCTGATGCAGAAAGCAGGCTACACGACAGGCGTGGTCGGCAAATGGCATCTCGGTTTGGGGCCGCAGGGCGGGCCGGATTGGAATGGCGAAATTGCGCCGAGTCCGAATTATATCGGCTTCAACTACTCGTTCATTATGGCGGCAACTGGTGACCGCGTGCCGACCGTGCATGTCGAAAACAACCGCGTCGTGGGCCTTGATCCGGCTGACCCGATCAAAGTGGATTACCGCAAACTGATTGGCGATTGGCCGACGGGCAAAGCGAATCCTGAGTTGCTGAAGATGCGTCCGAGTCACGGTCACGATATGACCATCGTCAACGGCATTAGCCGCATCGGCTATATGACCGGCGGCAAAGCCGCGTTGTGGAAGGACGAAGACATGGCCGATGTCTTCACGAGCAAAGCGGTGGCGTTCATCGAGCAGAACAAAGCCAAACCATTCTTCCTTTATTTTGCGCTCCACGACCCGCACGTACCGCGTGTGCCGCATCCGCGCTTTGTCGGCAAGACGACGATGGGGCCGCGTGGCGATGCGATTGTGCAAGCGGATTGGTGCATCGGTGAAATTCTCGCGGCGCTGGATCGCTTGCATCTGGCGAACAACACCATCGTCATCTTCACCAGCGACAACGGCCCGGTCGTGGACGATGGGTATCAAGACGACGCCGTGACGAAGCTCGGCAATCACAAGCCAGCGGGGCCGTGGCGCGGCGGCAAGTACAGCAACTTTGAAGCGGGCACGCGCGTGCCGCTGCTCGTTCGTTGGCCCGGACAGGTAAAGCGCGGCGTATCGAATGCGCTCGTGTCACAGATTGATTTTCTGGCCTCGTTCGCGTCACTCACCAAACAATCGCTCGCGGCACAAGATGCGCCGGACAGTTTCGATGTGCTGAAGGCGTTGTTGGGCCAGGCCAAAACCGCCAACACTGGACGCCAAGCACTGATCGAACAAGCCAGTGCGCTCGCGTTGCGGCAAGGCCAGTGGAAATACATCGAACCCGGCAGCGGCCCCAAAATGAATAAAGACACCAACACCGAGTTAGGTAACGATCCCGCGCCGCAGCTTTACGATCTGGCTGCCGATCCCGGCGAAACCAGGAATGTCGCGGCGCAGCACCCCGCCCGCGTGCAAGCGATGGCGGCGGAGTTGCAGCGCATTCGACAATCAGGACGCAGCAGGTGAGTAACTGTTGGCGCGCCTGACTTACATTTTTTATTTACCTTTTACTGGCTGAGGCCAGGACTCTTTTGAAAAACCGGCTTTGTTTTCGCCGCGCTAGCGGCGGCTGATTTTAGCCCCGGCGTTTCAACGCCGGGAAGCAGCGCCCGAATTGACGCGCGTCGCGTAGCGACGGTTGAAATTAGAGCTATTGTCGTGCGGGTTTCAAGCGTCGCTACGCGACGCTCCTTTGCTCGTCTCACCCAGCCCTAAAGGACTGGGCTAAAGTCAGCCGCCGCTAGCGCGGCGAAGAGCAGAGTTTTCCGATAAAAACAAAATGCCCTGACTTCAGCTTATACCAGAGGAATAATGAACCTATGAAATTTGCTTCACGCACAATCACCCAATCAATTCTGCTGATCTGTCTTTGTCTGCTCCTACTGCTGTCAGTCAATGCTCAGCAGGCAAAGCCAGCTACCGACCGACAGGCATCCGCTATAGCTGGAAAACCCGATGTCAATTTGCTGCCAGAGGCGCTGCGCGAACGCGGGCAGAAACTGCTCAACCAGAAAGACGAACTGAAGCGCACCAAGCTGACCGGAGAGTTGCTTGCCGCTGACCCCAGAGCCACGCTCGATTTCATACTGGCACTGTTTGCCACCGACCCGGCGGTGGCGGTGCGGCGCGTCATCCTTTACGAACTGGGCAGGCGGCCCGCTGTCAGTTCCAACCCGCGTTTTGTGCAGACGCTGGAACGCTGTGTGACGACTGAACCTGATGCTGAAGTCGCCGTCTCTGCACTCGATAAATTGCGCGCGCACCGGATGAGGGAGATGCGCAAGCTGCTCACGCAGCGTCTCGAAGCCGCACGGCAAAAGAATGATGACGCGGCATTCAAGGTGTTGGCGCAGGATGATGAGCGTTGGATTTCGCTGGTCAACGGCACGATGCTGCCTGCTTTCATGCGCACGCCGCCGCCGCTCTTTGCGTTGAAAGAGGGCAGCCAGACGGTGCGCGTGTTCAGCTTCGGCGATTTCGGCAACGGCGCGCCGGAGAACCACAAGCTCGCGGGCGCAGAGCAGAAACAGGTCGCGGCGGCGATGCTGCAAGCGCATCGGCAAACGCCTTTCGATTTCGGTCTCACCGTGGGCGACAATTTTTACCCCGATGGCATGGAGAGTCCTGCAGACGAGCGCTGGCAGACGCAATGGCGTGAACTCTACGATCCGCTCGGTGTGAAGATTTATGCCACGCTGGGCAATCACGACTGGCATGCGGCGGACAGCCCCGCCGCCGAGTTGCTCTACACGCAGCAGAGCGCAAGCTGGCGCATGCCCGCGCCCTACTTCACCTTCACGGCTGGCCCGGTGCAGTTCTTCGCGCTCGACACGAACGAAGTTTCAGAAGCGCAGTTGCTCTGGTTGCAGGCTGCGCTCAAGCAGAGCCGCGCGCGCTGGCGTGTGGTCTACGGCCATCATCCGATTTATTCGGGCGGCCAGCACGGAGTGAGTCAGATATTGCTCAAGCGCCTGCTGCCGTTGCTTGAGGGCCGCGCGGACATATACCTGGCCGGTCACGAACACGACATGCAGCACCTCAAACCCGCCGACAGCCAAGTGCATTTCTTCGTCAACGGCGCGGGCGGCGCGACCATTCGCACCACCGGAGAAAAGCCGAACTCGCTGTTTGCGCTGGGCGGGACGCACGGTTTCGCCACGCTCGAAGCCAACGCGAATACGCTGACGGTGAAATTCATCGGAACAGATTTGAAGACCTTGTACGAATACACGCTGAGCAAGAACGGTGCGCCATAGATTCCGTAGAGGCCGCTATAACAGCGGAAGTGGCGGCGCACCACCTGCACTCCTGCGGCTGGAGCACGCGCCGACATTTACCACCGCAGTGGGGGCTTTACCGGGTTTTATCCGGATGCCAATCTATAGGTGATGGCGCGCTGAAGCGCGATCTTCTTTCCCTTCGAGCGCGCATCGGCGTCAGCGCGCAGCACGATTCTGAGGGTGTGCGCGCCGTGTTTGAGGCCGTAAACGTGCCACAGCGCGTTGTCGTGTGTGCGTTCGATGATGAAGGCATCGAGTTGCCCGGCCTTTTTGCCATCAAGGTAAATATCGGCCCGTCCACCGTCCTGCGAGAACTCGCCGACGAGCGCCAAGGCCACGCCATTGAAGTTGAGCGAGACTTCCGCGCCCGCGCCGTGCGCCGCTTTGCCGATGATCTTTTTGTCTTTGCCAACCGTGTCGTCCACCCACGCGCCTTTCCATTGCCACGCCGCGTCATCGAATTTGATGAGCTTGTCGGGTACGCCCGGATTCCACTGTTCCAGTTTCCAGGGCTTGGGCTGTTGCGGCGGGATGCTCACTTCAGCGTCAGTGACCTTACCGCCCGCCATCTCGATGACCTTCAGCGCCCGCTTGACCGTTGATTCCGTGATCGTATTGAACGAATAGTTGGTGTAGTCGAATTTCTTGTCAGCGATGGCGGCGATGCCGGATTTCCATCCATCAGGAATTTTGCCGTAGCCCAGCATCACACCCAGCACGCCCGCCGCGCTTGAAGGATTGCAATCGGAATCCTGCCCGGCGCGCGTCGAAACATCCAGTGTCCGGGCGAAATCGCCTTTGCCATACAACAACCCAAGCGCGACATAAGCGCCGTTCAGACGCGCGTCAATATTGAACGGAGCATTCGCGCCATCCGGGCAGACATCATTTTTATCCCACTTGTCTTCAAGCAACTGCCAGGTCTTTTTCCAGTCGTCAGGATGCTGCGCCGACCAATCCAGCACGTCACGAATCACCTTCGCATAACCGCTCTGCGCCGGAATACTCTTCAACCCCAGTTCGACTACTTGGCGCGGATCGTTTTCAAAGAAAGCCGCCGCGTACATCCCGCCGAAAAACATTCCGCCATACACGCCGTCGCCGTAATTCATGACGTGGCCGACGCGGTCTGCGTATTTGTTCGCTTCCTGCGGCAAGCCCGGCGTCATCATGCCGATGAAGTCGGATTCGATCTGGAAATCAATGTCGTTCGCGTGAATGTTGTACTTCGGATGCCCTGACCACGGAGCCTTGATACCCTGATTGAGCAAGCGCCGGCCGCCCGCGTTCGCATGCCAGAGGTGATACTTTGAATCCTTGAAAGCCTCGCCGTACTGTTCGCTGGTCGCGTCGAGGCCGACGCGATCCATCACTTCCGTAAAGGTCATCTCGACGTACAGGTCATCCTGCACAATTGAGTTCGAGACCATCTCCGGTTTCCATTTGATCTCGCCTTCGTTGATTTTGCCGTTGGATTTGAATTCAGTCGGCGCGCCGAATGAAACGCCGATCATCTGTCCGGCCCAGCCGCCGCGAATTTTATCTTCCAGAGTTTGCCGCGTCAGGCTACGCGCCTTAACACCGCTGCTGTTGTTTGCTCCAACAATCTGTAAGGCAATGCCGGTGATACTGACCAGCAATAACGCAATGATGATTCGTGTCCGCATATTTTTTTCCTAGATAGCTTGTCTGACGTTAGGGCGCTTTTGAAAAAACGGCTTTGGTTTTCGCCGCGCTAGCGGCGCGAATAGAAACTCTTTGCGGATCAAAGACTGAGTTCCGCTCGTATTTTCCTTGTTAATTTTTTGACGGCTAAGTTATACGAATTATCAATCCATTCCAGTAATAACTTATCAGGAATCGTCTGATCCATAATAATTGTCGTCCAATGTCTGTCGCTAAAATATGGCGGCTTTTGCAGCGCCGCATACTCTGTCCGCAATTCATCAATAGTTAGCGGATCACAGCGTATGCCGATGCTTTCAAAGGAATCTACCTCAGTTACGGCAAACATTTTTCCTGCAACCTTGAATACCAACAAGCTAGGCAAGTTTGGAAAAGGAAACCCTTCCGTAACACATTTTTTACCCAGACAATAATTTCGATATGATTCAATATCCATCGTAAATCGGTCTTAGGCATCCCAAAAGAAGCCTGTCATTTTCGTCAAACGTCTATCAGTTGCGTACTCCCCAAAACTTGCCCCTTTACTAAGTATTTCACCTTCGACGTTCACCATATTCCAATGTGCCAAACTTTGGTTATGATGTTCCCTAAAAGCTGTCGTAACAAATTTGGCGCCGGGAAAGCCTTGTTGAAATTGCGCCATGTAATTTGAAAGGCTTTGATAACCGACCGTTTGAATGTTTGGATCTGTGTAGGTGCAATCCGAATTCAGGTTCTGTTCCAATGTAGTTTTTCTTGTTTCAGCATCGGTGTCAGACCACGATGACGTATAAGCTTCCCAAGTATCTTGATGTGTTTTATTTCCCATGTTTATGTCTATCTCCCTCGATTTACAATTTTCTTCCTATCTGGTTGATAAAAACGCTTCGATCTCCTGGCGATATGGCGCGGATGGTTGAGCGCCCAATTTGGTTACCGAGAGAGCCGCTGCCGCATTGGCAAAGCGCACCGCCTCTCGCAGAGGCTTCTTCTCAGCCAGCGCCACCGCCAAAGCGCCGTTGAAGACATCGCCAGCCGCCGTCGTATCTACCGGCGTGACGTTGAAGCCAGGAACGATGCCGCAAAAATCATCGCTGGCGACAAACACTCCTTGTGCGCCCAGTGTGATCAGTACCGTTTCCACTCCCCGGGCACGCAGCGCCGTGGCTGCCGTCGCGGCGCCTGCTTCATTTTCAATGGTCACGCCCGTCAGTAATTCCGCTTCTGATTCGTTGGGCGTGAGGATTGAAACGTAGCGGAGAATCTCATCATCAAGCGGTTGCGCTGGCGCGGGGTTGAGTATCACCGTCGCCCCGTGAGCAGCGAGCCGCACCGCTGCCTTTACAGTCTCAATCGGCGTTTCTAACTGGATGAGCAGAACTCCCGCCGAAGAAATGACTGCTCGTGTTCTCTCAATATCCTCTACTGACAACTTCGCATTCGCCCCGGAAGCCACGCCGATGCTGTTCTCGCCATCACTGCCGACAAAGATCAGCGCGACCCCCGAAGGTGCGTCTGCATCTTTGATGATGTAGTCCACATTGATGCCGTCGTCGGCAAACCCCTTGGTTGCCTGCTCGCCGAATAAATCATTGCCAACGCGCGCAATGAAAGCCACCTGTCCGCCGGAGCGCGCTGCGGCCACTGCCTGGTTCGCGCCTTTCCCACCCGCCGCCATCAAGAAGTCTCCGCCGATGATGGTCTCGCCCGGTTTGGGGATTCTCTGCATTTTGATGATCATGTCGGTATTGGAACTGCCGACTACGACGATTCTTTCCACAGCCAAACCTCACTTATGCAAATCTTGAAAAGATGATCAATCCCAGGCCAACGATGAAGGACGCAAACATCACGGCGAGCAAACGGTTGGTGCCAGCGGGCGCTTGCTTGAATTCCTTCCACACGAAAACACCCCAGCAGGCGGCGACCAGCGTTGCCCCTTGTCCCAAACCATAAGAGATGGCAAACCCCGCGGCTCCCGATGCGATGATGCTGAAAGACATTCCGAGTCCCCAGATCATCCCGCCAAGGGTGCCGATCCCATGCAAGCGCGCGTTGCCTTTACTGAAATAGTCGCGATAAGAAACCGGCTCGCCAACAAAAGGCTTCATCATCACGATGCTGTTCCACAGAAAATTCGACAGGAACAAACCCAGCGAGAAAATCACCACAGCCGT
This sequence comes from Acidobacteriota bacterium, assembly GCA_016196035.1. NCBI lineage: Bacteria > Pseudomonadati > Acidobacteriota > Acidobacteriota bacterium. The sequence continues at coordinate 45,690 of JACPYM010000135.1, forward strand.
GTACGGGCTTAGTTTTCCCGCTTCAAGGTGAGAAAAATCGGCGGACATCGAAGCCGCGACGAAGCGATAGAAAAAGCCCATCAGCACACCGGCCAGGATTGATAGAACACCGCCCAGGCCAGAGACTTTCTTGCCTTGCGATGGCAGTTTTTTGTAAGCCATCGCGTCAACGATGATTGCCACCACCACTGCCGCCACACCGGTGAACAGCAAGTAAGGATTGCCAACCGGAGCCGCAACGTAATTAGTGACGACTCCCAGCGCGAGTGCCAGTCCCACGCCGATGGGGAATGCCACGGCCATGCCGGCAATATCAATGGCCGCGACCAAAAGTATGTTCGAGACGTTGAAAATCACTCCGCCCAAAAAGGCCGACCACAATGCCTGATTGCTGGCCTGATTGAGATCGGGCAGGAAACTGCGCCCGGCAGACCCCAAACTTCCCATCGTCAGCGCCAGAATCAACGCGAACAACAAAACGCCGATGGCATAGTCCCAGTAAAAAAGCTGAAAGCGCCATTCTTTGCTGGCAAGTTTCTGTGTATTCGCCCACGAACCCCAGCAGAGCATGGTGATAAGACACATCACGACTGCCAGGGCATAAGATTCGATGATGATCATTTTCGGGCTCCTCGCTACTTTCCCTGTTGATAAACACGGACGTAGTCAATCTCCATGCGCTGCGGGAAGATCGTGTCGTCAACACCTTCGGCGCCACCCCAAAACCCGCCAATCGCCAGGTTCAAAACCAGATGGAAGTTCTGATCGAACGGCCAGGCTTCCCAGCCGCTGCCTTCGTTCTTGTCGCTGAAGATTTTGGTGTCATCAATGTACACATCCAGCTTCTCCGCGCTCCATTCCAGCGCGTAGGTATGAAAGGCGGTTTGCGCATCCGGCACTTTCAGCGTGGCGGTTTTTTGATTTTTGCGCGGCCAGTTATAAGCCTTGGTATGCGTCGAAGCGTGAATAACACCCGGGTCGTGGCCGACGTGTTCCATGATGTCAATCTCGCCATTATCCGGCCAGTAACGGTCGCTGTAGCTTGTCTTTGAGGGTAACATCCAAATAGCAGGCCAGGTGCCGCGCCCGGCAGGAAGCCTGGCCCGGATTTCAAAACGCCCGTATGTCCAGTCGCCTTTTCCCGCTGTTACCAAGCGAGCCGAGGTGTAGTTATTCGAATTAATCTTTTCCTTGCGGGCTTCGATAACAAGGTTACCGCCCTCAACACGCGCGTTAGCTAGCTTGCCGGAGGTGTAATACTGAAGCTCGTTATTCCCCCAGCCATCGCCACCGACTTTGTATTCCCACCTCTTTGGGTCTGGCAAGCCTTTGTAATTGAACTCATCCGCCCAAACCAGTTTCCAGTCCGCCCGACGCGCAATCTGCACAGGACGATTTTGTCCGCTTCCGACTAACAGCAAGTTAAACGTCAAAAGCAAAGTCAGTGCTATTTTCATAACTTGATATAACTACCAGGATGAAACTTCGCGCGGGGAGCGCAGGTGGGAACGGACAACGCTGTAAGCTAACAGTCAAACGCCGAAGGAGCATCTACTCCTTCGGCGTTCGGTACTAACTCAAAACTCGAACCGTACATGCCATTGCACGGTGCGATTCGGTCTATAACCGCCATTGGCAATGGCGCCGGAACCGGTACGATTTGTTAGCGGATCAGCCGCATTACCATTGACTAAGGTACTGCTGCCGGGGGCGGTGTAACTCTGAGAGAAGAAGTTAGTAAATCCGCCTTGAGTATGATTCAGGGCATTGAACGCATCAAAGCGCGCTTCAACCCTCATCTTTTCCCGGAAGTAAAGCTTCTTGGAAAGCGACATATCCCAGTTGTTGATCGGCGGCGCTTTGATCAGCAGTTTATCGCGGACTGTTTCCGTCCCCGTGCTGCCGACGCTCGGAGCCTGAAAAGCGGCAATGTTGTACCAATGAAAGTCATCTTTATTGGGTACTTTATTGGGGTCACCAATGAGCACGCAACGCGCGCTATTGCCGCTCGATGAACCGGTCAGATTGACTGTGCCGTAGCCTGTGACGCCGCACGAAACCAGCTCCGGCTCACCTGATTGAAAACGGTAAATCCCTGAGAGTTGCCAGCCCTTGGTAACATATCCGAGGTAACGATTCTCCGTTAAACTTGGCAATTCATACACCCAGTTAAAGACAAAGTTATGAGTGCGGTCAAAGCTTAACCGCCCGTAGTTAATTTTGTCATTCTGGTCAATCCTGGCGCCATCTTGGTCGCCGGATGAAATGCCCCGCGCTAGGCTCCGGGTGTAATTTGCACTCAAGAGCAATCCTTTGGCAAAACGGCGATTCCCGGAAATTTGCAGCGAATGATAATTCGAGTTTTCCCTGAACTCTGTTAATGAGATGTCAGCAAATCCCTTGTATGGGCGGTACAAATTGGCAGGCAGTGCGTTAGAACCTGGTACTGTTGGATTCAAGGCCTTGGTGGGGTCTTGATTCACCGCCAAAAATGCCGAGCCAAATGGCGTCGAATTGATTGAACGAACGTGCGGTAAATGGTGTCCTTGCGAACCGACATAAGCAACATCGAGCACAGTATCAAAGGGTAGCTTGTACTGAATGCCGGCGTTATAGGAGTTGGTTGAAGGTATTTTGGCATTGAGTTCAATCGCCCTGACACTCGGCGGGTTAAACGTAGAAGTTGCGATGCTGCTGGTCAGTGTTTGCAGCAGGCCAAAGTCCAGGATGTTAGTAACCGTGGTGGGCGGGTTTTCGTTGTAGTCATAGACCAGGTTACCTTGCGGCCGGTCATAAAAAACGCCGAAACCGCCGCGCACAATCAGGTCGTGTTTACCTGTGACATCAAACGCGAAACCGAATCTTGGGGCGAACAGTGCCCCTTGATCCTTAGCCAGTCTTTTTGGAATTCCATTTTGCCCGGTAAGAAAAAGCCCGTTTGAAAGACCACCTGAGCCCGGCACGATTCTGCCCACAAAAACGGTATCAAGCAAAGTATTGGCTAAAGTGAGCGGAACGCCGGAAGCAAGCACAGCCGGATCAACCGCGCGCCGGGCAGAGGTTTGGCTGCCACCGGAGCAAGTCGCCGCGCCATTGATACAGACCGGCACATACAGTCTGGGAGCGGCAGAAAGTTTGTATTGACTCGGATCAAAATTCGAAGCTGCCCCGCTGGCATCAAAGGCGGGCGGAAACCACGAGACGCGCATGCCATAATCGAGCGTAAAGCGCTTGCTGAATTTCCAGTTATCTTGCACAAACCCGTCAACATCGGTGTACTTGTAATTACCGAAGGTACTGGCCGAAGCTTGGGTGTAATTTGCATAAACACCCGTTAGCGCGTTTGAGAATCCCTGTTGTGTGTCAAAGGGATTATTGGCAGAATCCGAAAAACTAATACCGCCATTGAATTGCACGCGGTTTGTTTGCTTCTTCTTCGCCCGTTCATAAACGCCGCCAAACTTAGTCACATGATCGCCCCAAACTTTAGACAGGTTTCCGCCAATATCGTCAGTCCTGCTTGAGTTGAGAAACGGACCATTGCCCACGCGGTAACTCGGGGTATTGGCAAGTCTGCCGCCATAACCAAGTTGACTCAGCAGGTCTTCTTGAACGGCATTCGGATAAATTATCGGGAGCGCGGAAAGCCCGGTTGCGGTTCTGGTGTAAGTGCCGCTCTCGGTTCTGGCCTCAATCAGGTTTTTACTGAAGCCGTAGGTGAATTCAACTGCCATTGTCGGGCTAAGCGTTCCATTGACCGTGCCGGCATAACTAATTCTGGGGGTGTTATTCTTAAACCCATATTGCACGATGTTACCGCCCAGGATAAATCCAAGCCCGGCATAAGGCGCTAGCGAGCTATTCACGTTATTGAGCACCCGGCCGTTGATGCGCCAGTTATCATTGAAGTTGTAATCAACGCGAACCGTGTCGTTGCGCTCTTTGGTCGTATTCGAAACCTGATCCTTGAAATTGAAGTTCTCGCTGCCTACCGGGGTGTAATTCGGCAAGGGATACAAATTTAGAATCTTTTGCCCAAGCGCATAAAACCGGCTGGCCGGAATTTTCCCAACCACGCCGCCATCCGCGAAACAACCCGATGTATTGGCCGCAGTGCAAGGCTGATTCAAAGTGTAGTCTCTGATGTACGGGAAAATATTTCCGTTGCTGTCGCGCGACTGAGAGAAATCGCCGGCGCGTTCTAGCGCGGTCGGCACGCGAACGCGATTTTCGTTATTCGGAGTGATGCGGGGCGCCCATTCCTGATTCAGGAAAAAGAATAACTTCTTCTTCTCAGTATTGAAGAGCTTGGGAATATAAACCGGCCCGCCGATTGAGTAACCTTTTTCCTCTTGGTCTGTAATTGGCCGCGGGTTGTTGGTGGCGGGATTGTTTCTGTTATTTTGAAACGTGTTGGCATTCAGCCCAGTGTGGCGGCGGTAATAATAAACCGAACCGTGAAAAGCTTGTGACCCGCTGCGAGTAGTAGCAATAAATTGAGCACCCGAAGAGCGTCCATATTCAGGTTGATAGGTCGAAGTCAGCAGCTTGAATTCGCCAACCGCATCCAGCGGAATGCGCGAAAGCTCCGAATTGTTACCCACGTCAACGCTGGTGATGCCGTCAATCTGGACATTGTTTGAATTTAGCCGGGCGCCATTCACACTAAGGCCGCTGCTGGTACTGCTGTTACCATCTCCGGCACCATTAGCTACAACACCTGGGGCTAAAGTAGCTAGATTAATGTAACTTCGGGTTTTAACACCCACGTTGCGAATCTGTTCGCCTTGGATGGCAAATGACCGCTCGCCGCTATCGGCCTGGATATGCGTGGCTTCGCTGGTGACACTGACCGTTTCGGTGACCGCCCCAACTTCCAAACCTAAGTTGCCAAGTGAGAGCCTGTCGTTTGGAGTGAGTGTTACCCCTTTCCGCTGTTGTTTCTTGAAGCTCGCGGCTTCAATGCTCAGGGTGTAGGTTCCCGGTGGAACAATCGGAAAAACAAACCGGCCTTCACCATCAGTGGTGGCAGTCAGAGAATAGCTCTTGCCCTCTTCGGTAATGGTCACGGTGGCTTTTGCAACAGCGGCTTGTTGTGGGTCAACGACCGTCCCGGTAATCGAACCGCTGGTGGTTTGAGCCAAACCCACTCCCGTGCAGAGCACGACGAGCGAGATCAACATTGATAGCATTCTTAGACGCATAAACGACCTCCAGTTAAACGGATTATGATTCTGGGTGACCGGGCGTCCCAAAGCAGAAGACGATTCCTACGGCCCGGTCAGGCAAATTGAATTTGAGCTAGCGATTGAACTTTGAAACGCGAGTCATCTTTGGCGCAGGCAAGCATCCCGCCCGTTTGTTTGTTTGTTTCACCCCAGCTTGTGCTCGCTTGTTTAGTAGTGGCGGTCTATACTTTTGACCTTGACAGAAAGTACTCGTGTGGAACTGGCAAAGTCTTTGCAGGTTGGCGGTAAAATTTCTGAAAAATTTATCGCGCGCCTGAAAAAATCCTGAAACGCGATGGATGTTCGGCATTTAGAGTCGCTTAAACCGAAAAGATCAGACGTACTTTACGAATTTGGCCCGTATGTCGTAGACGTGGCGAAGTCTGTCTTGTTACGCAATGACGAGGTTGTGCCGCTTGGGTTGAAGGCTTTTGAGGTTCTGTTAGTGCTGATCCAGCACCACGGCCAGGTGGTCATGAAGGACGAACTGCTCAGCCAGGTCTGGCCTGACACTGTCGTTGAAGAGAACAATCTGGCCCGCACCATTTCGGCCCTCAGAAAGGCGCTGGGGGAAAGCCTCGGCGCGCCGCAGTTCATTGCCACAATACCGGGGCGCGGCTATCGCTTCGTGGCCGATGTGCAGGAGGTCGAACATGTCAGCGAGCCCGTCCATCTGCCTTGGCAACCACGGTCAAACGGCCATTCAACTGCCCGTGATTTGAATTCGCCCAACGTCCCGGCCATTGCCGCTTTTGCTGATGAACGGCTGACCAAACAACTGCGCTATTACAAACTGGCGCTGGGAGCCGTGCTGTTTTTGCTGATTGCCGGAATCATGGCCGCGCTGGTGGTTCCACAACTTCGCCAACCGGCGCAGGTCTCGTTGCCACGCAAACTCTGGCAGTTGAGCTTCGACCCCGGTTTGGAAAGCGAGCCGACCTGGTCGCCTGACGGACGACTGATCGCTTACAGTTCGGATCGTTCCGGCAATTTTGACATCTGGGTGCAGCCCGTTGGCGAAGGCCAGCCTGTCCGCGTCACGACTTCAACAGCACACGACTGGCAGGCGGATTGGGCGCCCGAAGGCAATCGCCTCGTCTTCCGCTCTGAACGTGACGGCGGCGGGCTATACGTCGTGCCGGTGCTGGGCGGCAACGAACATAAGATTGCGTCTTTCGGTTACCGCCCGCGTTGGTCGCCCGACGGCACGCAAATTCTGTTTTACAGCTCTATTCTGCGCACTAACACGGCGGAGATTCCCAAACTCTATCTCGTCGGGCTGGACGGCAAACCGCCGCGCGAAGTGTTGACGGATTTTCTCACCGGATTCAAATCGTTCTGTGCGGCCTGGCATCCTGACGGTCAACGGCTCTCGCTGTGGGGAAATCACCTTAAACAAGGCAACGGATTCTGGACGATCCCGCTGGCAGGTGGCGCGCCAATCAAATCGGAGTTCACGGTGGCGGCGGCCCAACAGTTAAAAGAATCGGGCGTATATTTCAGTGGCTTTCAGTGGGCGTCTGACGCGGCGGCGCTCTATTTCGAAGGTGTTTCCGCGAGCGTGAAAAGCATTTGGAAAGTTGCCGTGGAAACAACCAGCCTGCGCTGGATCGCCGGCCCCGAACGCTTGACTGCGGGCGCGGGGTTAGACACAGATGTGGCGCTTTCGCGCAATGGCCGGAATGTGGCCTTTACTTCCCGCATTGAGCAAACCCGCCTCTGGTCATTTCCCTTTAACGCCGCCACCGGGAAGCTCGGCAACGCTGGCCAACCCATCACTACGGCAGGCACGGATGCGTATTTCCCCGACCTGTCCGCCGATGGCCGCAAGCTGGTGTTTGTGACCAATCGCGCTGGCAAGCGTGAACTGCGCGTCAAGTCGCTCGCTGACGGCAGCGAAACGATTTTGATCACCGATGATTTATCGCGTTCGTCGCCGCGCTGGTCGCGTGATGGCAAACGGCTGGCGTACAGCCGTGAAAATACGGCCAAATCGGTGAGCGCACAAAACCGTTGGGACATCGCCACCCTGCCGGTCGCGGGCGGCGACGAGCAAGTGCTGACCACGGCAGGCCCCTTGGTCGAACCGACCTGGGATTGGTCAACCGATGGCACACGTATATTAGTAGGCTTCATGCGCAGCACTCCGGTGCGCCGGTTGATCGGCACGATTCCGGTGTCGGCGGCCCCACACGCCGAAGCGCAAATGCATGTCGTCACGTCGCATCCGGACGAGAATCTCTATCAGGCGCGTTTTTCTCCCGATGATCGTTGGATCAGCTTTTGCACGGCCAAGATGAATCAAGCCGGCATCTCGACAATCTATGTCGTGCCGGCGGCGGGCGGTGAATGGACGCGCCTCACCGAGGGCCACAGCTTTGACGACAAACCGCGCTGGTCACCGGACGGGCGTATGCTCTATTTCATTTCCAATCGCACCGGTTTCTTCAACGTCTGGGGCATCCGTTTCGATCCGGTCACGGGCCAGCCTGTCGGCGCGCCCTTCCGCGTGACTCCCTTTGACAGCCCAAGCCAGATGATTCTTGAGGACGTGCGAATCATGGAACTGGCGCTGGCGGCTGACCGGCTAGTTCTGCCGTTGATGGAAGTCACCGGCAACCTCTGGATTCTGGAGAATGTCGGGCAATAAGCGCGTCGCGCTCAAGCGAGCGCCTCAACCAACAACCGTGAAAACACCGTTGCCAGCATTCCTTTTTCTGACCCTTGGATTGTGCTGTCTAACGCCGTCAACACCAGCACAGCGACAGCCCGACCTAACCGCGCTCACCGACGGTCACTTGCACGTCATCCTGGTCGGCACCGGCTCGCCACTGGCTGATGCCACGCGCGCCGCGCCAAACGCGCGCGCGTCAGCACGACCTAACACGCCGCGCCGCTCGAAGTCACCACATTCGCCGCAAATCGAAGCAGCGTTCACGCGCGGCGGCGCTGATGTATTCAAAGGCCAGGTTGTCATCAGCAAAGACGGGCCGCGCTTTGACCTGTCCGTGAAAACACAAGGAGCACCACAATGGAATTTCTGACCTGTCGTTTAGCGTTTCTGTCACTAACCTTGCTGCTGTCTGACGCACACGCGCAACAAGATCAAGTGCCCACCAATCCCATCACGCTGACCGCCGTCGGGCGCGACCAAACCAAAGCGACCAAAATCACCGACAACATTTATCAGGCCATCGGCTTCGGCAACACGTTTATGGTCACGACCCCGGCGGGCAACGTCATCATTGACACTTCGATTGCGTTCAACGCCGCGCTGCACACCAAACTGTTGCGCGCCGAAAGCAACGGCCCCGTCAAATACATCATCCTCACCCACGGCCACGGCGATCACACTGGTGGCGTGACAGCCTGGAAAGAACCCGGCACGCAGATCATCGCGCAAAAGAATCACGCCGAATTCATGCATTACCAGGCGCGGCTCAACGGCTTTTACGGCCTGCGCAACGCCGCCCAATTCGCCCGCGCCCTGCCGCCCGGCAACAGCGAATGGCCGGGCAATTACGGCGGCAAGATCGAACCGACGATCCTCTTTGACGACAAATACGAGTTCGAATTGGGCGGGCTGAAATTCAGCGTGCTGAGCACGCCGGGCGAGACGTATGACCACGCCACGGTGTGGATTCCGCAACTCAAGGCTGCGTTCATCGGCGACAACTACTACGATTCGTTCCCGAACATTTACACGCTGCGCGGCACGCAACCGCGCTGGGCGCTCGATTACGTTAATTCACTGAACAAGGTGCTGGCGCTCAAACCGGAAATCGTGATCCCTTCGCACGGCATGGCCATTCACGGCAACGCCGAGATCGTCAAACGGCTGACGCGCTATCGCGACGCCATTCAGTACGTGCACGATGAAACGGTCAAAGGCATGAACGCGGGCAAAGACGTCTGGACGTTGATGAACGAGATCAAGCTGCCGCCCGCGCTCGACATCGGCGAAAGCTACGGCAAACTCTCGTGGTCGGTGCGCGGCATTTACGAAGGCTACGTCGGCTATTTCGATCTGCAACCGGCGACGATGTACGAAACGCCGGTCACGGCGGTCTATCCCGAAGTCATAAAACTCGCAGGCGGGCCGGATGCCATTGCCAAACTGGCGCAGGCGCGCGCGGACGCCGGACAAGCGGTCGAGGCGCTGCATTTGAGCGAAATGGCGTTGACGGTGGATGGCAAACACCAAGCGGCGTTGCAGGCGAAGCTGAAGGCGCTGGAGACGTTGCGGGCACGGTGTAAGAACAGTAATGAGCGGGGGTGGCTGGATTTCAGCATCAATGGGGTGAAGAGTAAACTCGGCACTGGCGGCGTAAAGTAAACCTATCTGTTCAGTCCCAACGGGGCGCGATATGATAGCCCGGTGCAACGCACCGGGTGAGCGCGTAGAGATTTGCCAAGCCCCAACGGGGCGCAATAGTTATGTCGCCCCGTTGGGGCTTGCTTGATTTGACGGCCTGTTCCCAGGGCGATGCCCTGGGCTTCATTATGACGCCCCGTTGGGGCTGAGCAATTACGCATAAAAACAAGCGCTGCTGATTACGATTGGGCTATGTGCAATTTCATGACCTTCGACGAATGGATGCTGAAGAATCTGGCGGAAGATGCTGAGGAAGCGGCAGCGCTGCTCCGGCTGACGCTGGCTGAAGACCAGGATGACCCGCAAATCCTCCTGACATTGGTGCAGCGCATCGTGCGGGCGCGCGGCGGCATTGACGATTTGGATTTGAGTTTGGAAGAGAAGGCAGAATTGGCGAGCGCACTGAGCTGAAGTTTGGCGGCCCGCTCCACTACCGCAAGCTGCCTGAATCCAACTCGTTGAGGTAGCGGGATCAGTACCTGTGAAGTTGTGCGGGAATGGAAACGAAGCAAACTTTGTCCAACAGTCCGCGACATCTATAATCCGACGCCATATGGAAAATAAGAACGCAGCCGCGCAATTCCTCGAACTGCTCCAACAAGAAGCTGAGAGATTCAACTCCAGCGAGATGATGTCTACGCCGGATGGTGGTTGGACAGTCAAAGGGTTCATAGATGTTTTCAGGAACGTCTATACCATTTCCGGCGACACCAAAGTTGTCTCAAAGCTGATTGAGTTGATGCTGTTTCCGCATTTCCTGGCTTTCGCTGACAAACACAACCTCAAAGTTATCCCTGCACCTGAGCAAAACTACTATCCAGATTTGACCTTCGTAGATAATGCTGGCCGCAAGTTCGCGCTTGATCTCAAGAGTGCCTACCGGATTGATGAGAACACCGTCAGCGGGATGACGCTCGGTGCCTTCACTGGTTACTTTCGTGAGCGGCGCTCGGCCAAAAACATCACCTTCCCTTATGGCGAGTATGCTGGGCATTTTGTTTTAGGTGTCATTTACACGCGCGTCGCCATCAGACCCGATGAATTTAGGAGCCATACCCTTGATGAACTGGAAGAAATTCCTTCAGTCGTCAAAGACCTGCGCTTCTTCGTTCAGCCAAAATACCGCATCGCGCTTGATCGGCCTGGGAGCGGAAACACTAAAAACATTGGCGCGGTTGGCAAAACCGCTGCTTTGGTGAATGGCAATGGCCCATTTACGGATTTGGGTGAAGAGATTTTTGATGACTATTGGATGTTCTATCTGACCTCAGATATGGCGCGCAAAGCCGAGTTACCCAAGCCACCCTACAACAATCTGCCATCCTATTTTGCGTTTAAGCAACCCCCAGCCAAATCTGGAGGTGACGAATGATGCAGCTTCCACTAAAGATCACCCATGCCAAGGCTCCGCCAATCAAGTGCCAAGGGATCAAAACCAAACTCACGCCGTTTATCCTTAACAGCATTCTATGGAAACCGACCGATGACGCTCGTTGGGTCGAACCGTTTCTTGGCTCTGGTGTTGTGGCGCTCAATCTTGCTCCGCCCCGCGCGTTATTGACTGACACCAACCAGCACATCATTGCGTTTTATCAGGCCATCCAACGCGGCGAGTTTACCAGCAGCGCCGTGCGTGAGTTCTTGGTTACGGAAGGTGAAAAGCTGGCAGCCAAAGGTGCTGATTACTATTACGAAGTGCGCGAGCGTTTCAATACGCACGGCTCATCCTTCGATTTCTTGTTCCTGAATCGGTCTTGTTTCAATGGCGTCATGCGGTTCAATCGGCACGGCAAATTCAACGTGCCGTTTGGACATAAACCCCAACGCTTCGCGCCTGCTTACATCACGAAAATTGCCAATCAGGTAAATTGGGCAGCCAAACAAATGCGCGACAAAGACTGGAAATTTCGTGTGGCAAAGTGGGATGAAACGCTTGGTGCCGTGAAACCGGATGATTTTGTTTATCTCGACCCGCCTTACATTGGCAGACACACCGACTACTACAACACCTGGGATGAAGAAGAGGCTGCGCGCCTCGCAAAGGTTGCGCAAACTTTATCCTGCGGCTTCGCGCTTTCGATGTGGCTAGAGAACCGTTACCGCAAAAACGGCCATCTGGATGAATGTTGGGCGGGCTTGGAAGTGAGGGTTTGCTCGCACTTTTATCACGTTGGCTCGGTTGAGACATTGCGCAATGAAATTGACGAGGCCTTGGTGATCAAACCAAATTTTGCTACGCCGGACCTAGGCAAACAGAAAACGAAACGCAAAACAATCGTCAATCAACTTTCGCTGGGGTTCTCAGCGACATGAGTCACTGCTCAAATTTTGAGGTCAGATAACTATGGAAACTCTCTTTCACGATCTCTCCCACGCCCTCCGTCGCCTCACCCAAAACCCCGGCTTCACCGCCGTCGCACTGCTCTCGCTCGCCCTCGGCATCGGCGCGAACAGCGCGTTGTTCAGCGTCGCCAATGCGCTGCTGCTGCGTCCGCTGCCGTTCAAGGATGCTGACCGGGTGGCGATTCTGTGGAATCGTTCGCCGGGGTTGAACGTGGAGCAAGACTGGTTTTCGTTGGGCCAGTATCTGGACATCAAGCTCGAAAATCGCAGCTTTGAAGCGGTCGCCGTGGCGCGCGACAGCAGCTTCAATCTGACCGGCCAGGGGCAGCCGGAATATGTCGAGGGCGCGCGGGTGTCGTCTTCGCTGTTTCCGTTGTTGGGGGCGCAACCGGTGTTGGGGCGCGTGTTGACGCCTTCGGAGGACGAGAAGGGGGCCGCGCCGGTTGTGCTGCTTAGCTACGGCTTTTGGCAACGCCGTTTCGGTGGCGCGCGCGCTGTGCTGGGGCGCACGCTGACGCTGAATGACAACAACTTCACCATCGTGGGCGTCGTCGGGCCGGAATTCACGTTGAGCAAAGAGGTGTTGCCGACGGTGAACGGCATACGGCGGGCGGATGTGTTGTTGCCTCTGCCGATGAGCGCCGCTGACCGCAGCAATCGCGGCGGCGAGGATTTCAACATCCTCGCCAAGCTCAAACCGGGCGTGAGCTTCAAGCAGGCGCAGGCCGAGATGGACGCGCTGGCCGAACAGATGAAACGGCAGTATCCCGAAAGCTATCCGGCGAATGGGCGGCTGACGTTGAGCGTGGTACCGCTTTTGGAACAGGTCGTCGGCAACTTGCGGCTGGCGTTGTATGTGTTGCTGGGCGCGGTCGGCTTCGTGTTGTTGATCGCCTGCGCCAACGTGGCGAACCTGTTGCTGGCGCGGGCGTCCGTGCGGCAGAAAGAGATGGTGATTCGCGCGGCGGTGGGCGCGAGCCGGGCGCGCATCGTGCGGCAATTATTGACCGAAAGTGTCTTGCTGGGCGTGCTCGGCGGACTGCTGGGCTTGGGCTTGGCGTTGGTGGCTGGGCGTGCCTTGCGCGCGTTTGGGCCGGAGAATCTGCCGCGCTCGGGCGAGATTGGAGTGGATGGGCGCGTGCTGGCGTTTACGATTGCGGTGTCGGTGTTGACCGGTGTGATCTTCGGATTGTTGCCCGCGCTGCGCGAGTCGCGGGTGGATTTGAATGAAGTGTTGAAAGATGGCGGGCGCAGTGCGACGGGCGGTCACCAGCGCACGCGCAAGCTGTTGGTCGTGGTCGAAGTCGCGCTGGCGCTGGTGTTGCTGATCGGCGCGGGATTGTTGCTGCGCAGCTATGCGCACATTCTGCGCGCCAATCCGGGCTTCAATCCGAATAACGTTTTGGCGTTGCGCTTGACGCTGCCCGCGACGCGCTACGCGACGCCTGAGGCGGTTTACAACTTTTATAAACAACTCGGCGAACGCGTGCGGCAAGTGCCGGGCGTAGAGTTCACCGGCACCAGTTATGGCTTGCCGCTCAGCGCGACTTCGGCGGCGTGGGGGCCGGTGACGGTGGAAGGCTACGTGCCACGGGCGGCGAGCGAACTGATCATCTCGAACGAACGCTTTGTCAGTCCCGACCAGTTGCGCGCGCTGGGCATGCCGCTGGTCAAGGGCCGCCATTTCGACGAACGTGATGTGCGCAAGGAATTGGGCGGCACGTTGGACGTAACGCTGGTCAACGAAGCCTTCGCGCAACGTTTCTGGCCGGGCGAAGACCCGCTGGGCAAACATATTCAACGCAGCGGCAAAGGGCCGTGGCGCACAGTGGTCGGCGTGGTGCGCGATGCCAAAGAGGTCGCGCTGGAAAACGAACCGGCCCTCACGCTCTATCATCCGATTGACCAGTTCAACATCCGCACGCGCTATCTGGTTGCACGCAGTAGTAACAAACCTGAAGCACTGACCGCCGCGATCACCAGCGCTGTGCACGCGCTGGACGCCCAGTTGCCGGTGTATGAAGCGGCCACGCTGCAACGGCGCTTGCACAACGCGCTGGCGCAGCGCCGCTTTGCGCTGGTGTTGCTGGGTGTCTTCGCGGCGGTCGCGTTGACGCTGGCGGTACTTGGCATTTACGGCGTGCTGACCTATTGGGTCACGCAACGCACACACGAACTCGGCATACGCGTGGCGTTGGGCGCGGCACAGCGCGACATTGTGCGGTTGGTCATCCGGCAGGCGTTGGCGTTGGTGCTGCTCGGCGTCGGCCTCGGCTTGGCGGGCGCGTTGGCGTTGACGCGCGTGCTGGCGAGTTTGCTTTTCGGCGTCAGCACGACCGATGGGCTGACGTTCGCGGGCCTGGCGTTGTTGCTGGCCGCGATTGCGTTGCTGACGAGTTATCTGCCGGCGCGGCGGGCGGCGCGCGTTAATCCGCTGGTGGCCTTGCGCTGCGAATGAAGGGCGCTACACCGTTCAGCCGCAATTCCTTTGTCTGACAACGAGCCGCGACAGAGCTGCCACTCTGTCGCGGCTCGCAGGCTTTCAGCCTAAGCCGCTGTGGCTTTGGGTTGCTGCCGGGCCGCTCCTACATTGAGGCACGCACCGGCAGTGCGCGAAGCGCCGGTGCGTGCCCCTCTCTACCCAACCTTCATCAATTGATGACGACCGTGTAGCTCCGCATTCCGGCACAGTTGCTCGTGCCGGTTGCCGTGATCGTGAAGTTGTAAGTACCCGCCGCTGTCGGATAGCCGTAAAGCAGGCCCACCGTGCCGTATAAGGTCAGACCCGGCGGCAGACTGCCCGCCGTCAGTGCGTATGTGTAACTGCCCGTCGGCGCGGCCAGCGCGTAGCCGACATAGAGTTGGCCCACCCCACCCGAGGCCAAGGCCGCGAGCGTGATGCCGCCGCAACTGCCGCTGGCAAGCGTGCCGCTGTAGCTGCGACTGCCCGCGCAATTGTTCGTATCCGCCGCCCGGATCGTGAAGCTGTATGGCCCCGCCGCCGTCGGCGTGCCCGTGACCGCACCCGTTGTCGGGTTCAATGACAAGCCCGTGGGTAACGCGCCTGCCGTCACGGTGAAGCTGTAGCTCGCCGCAGGCGCGACAACGAGGCTTTGGTTGTAGGCCGTATTCAGGCTGGGCACGGGCAGGTCGGTGAGCGTGATGGTCGAGCACACAACCACCGCGCCGATAACGACCGTATAGTCGCGCGTCCCACCGCAGCCATTCGCCTCGTTCGCCTTGAGCGTGAAGTTGTAGCTGCCCGCTGTCGTCGGATAGCCGTAGACCAAACCGATTGTGCCGTACAAGGTCAGGCCCGGCGGCAGGCTGCCGGACATCAGCGTGTAGCTGTATGTGCCCGTTGGCGAGGCCGCTACACTGCCGACGTAGTTCTGGCCGACACTGCCCGCCGGCAAACTCGCCAGCGTAATAGTGGGGCAAGTGGGGCCGCAGAAGGGGCAAGCGAACAGCGTGACGAGATTGTTGACCGCGCGTCCGACCACCAGCCGGTCGCGCACCAGATCGTAGCTGAAGCTGCTGACCTCGCCGGTCACCGTGCCGACAAAGCTATTGGTCGAATCAATCAAACCGACCGTGCCGCCCGCGCCGTTGCCCAGCGTGACAGCGCGCGCGTTGACAATCGGCCCTGCCGACCCCGCTGGATTGTCCCAAGCGTTGCTGTAGACCAGATAGTGACCGTTGGCGAGCACCGTCAGCCCGCCGCTGCCGATCTGATCGCCGTCCGTGCCGCCGATGAGCGAGTTGGCCGCCGTCACCGGGCCGACCATGCCGGCCGCGCCATTGCCCCACGTCACCGCCCCAGCATCCGTCGCCACCATGGGATTGTCCCAACCCGGACTGGACACCACGTAATTGCCGTTGGTCAACCGCGCCACGGTGATGCCGATACGGTCCGCCGTCCTTGTGCCGACCAGCGAATTGGCGGCGGAGATCAGGCCCACCGTGCCCGTGCTGCTGCGCCGCACATACCAGACGCCGTCCGCGGGCCGCCAGACCGCCAAGTCCGCTTTCCCATCGCCATCGTAATCGCCCGGCACGATCACATCGTTGAAGGGTGCCAGCGCGGTGCCCCAGGCCGTCACTTGCGGCGTGCTGGTGGAACTCTTAAGCGCATACCAATTGCCTTCGTTGCCGCGCCAGACCGAGAAGTCGGTTTTGCCGTCGCCATCGAAATCGGCTTTGACTGAAACGGCGGGCGCAAGACGCCCCGAAGAAGTAGACGGCACCCGTTTCGTTATTCTTGGTATCCGCGCCAGCCACCAGCGTCCCCGCCACCAGCGCGACAGCGGCGCCAAAGCGGTCATTGGCCGTGCCATCGCTGGCGGTGAGCTTTTGCGCTTGGCCCCAATTGTCTGCGCCGCCCTGATTGCGCCGGAAAACATAAGCCGCGCCCGCGCCCGTTGCAGGGCTTCCGCCATTCGTCCAGCCCAGCTTGCCCGGGCGGTCAGGCGAAAGCCCCGGCGCACCTGCGACGACGGCATCAACACTGATGCCGACCACGAAGCCGAAGGCCTCATGCGCCACCGCATCGTTGGCAGTGAGTTTCTGGACTTGGCCCCAATTGTCTGCGCCGCCTTGATTGCGTGCGAACAGATACGCCGCGCCCGTAAAGCTATTTTTGAAGGGCGTGCCCACCACGAGCATGTCGCGGCTGAGCGCCAGGCTGGTGCCGAAGCGATCGTTGACCTCCGCGTCGCTGGCGCTCAGCCGCGTGACCAAACCCCAATTGTCGGCTCCGTCCTGATTGCGTTCGTGAATCGCGACCGCGCCTCTGGCGGCGTCGCTGCCGTTGAGGCCAAGCGCCACCGTGTCAGCGCTAATGGCGACCGCATAGCCGAATTGGTCATCCGGCGCGGGGAACCCGGCGGTCAGCTTTTTGACTTCGCCCCAATTGTTCGCGCCGCCTTGGTTGCGCGCGAAGATATACGCCACACCTGAATTGCCGTTCTTTCTGAGTGCCCCGACGATCACGGTGTCGCCGCTGAGCGCCGCCGCGGAACCGAATTGGTCAACCGCCACGCCATCGCTGGCCGCCAGTTGCTTGAACTCAGTAAACAGCGCATTGCCCGCCGCCGCCGCGAACCGCGCGACCCGTGCTCTTTCAGGTAATCCACCGCGGCCTGCCCTTGCAAAGCGGGCAATGGTGGCGGGACCGGGGCCGCGCTGGTCCCGCGCACAAGGTGGCCGGTTGTCAGCCACGCTGCTACCAACAAAGAAAGCAACGCGAGCCAACTTAAACGCAGAGAAAAGGAATGCTTGGTCATTCGCACGATGTGTCCTCAGAAAAGAGATAAGGTTCGACGCAATAGGTTCGGCAAGTTGCTGAACTTGCCAGGCATTGGCATCCACACGAGTTTTTCCACTAAATCAGAACAACCAAGCTTGGTACATTCATGCTTCATTGGGTGCGCCAGCACACGGTGTTCAGAGTTCCGCTTGATGTTTGAGCGCGAACTTAATCAAGGCGTGACTGCCGTGGAGGTCGAGTTTGGCGCACATGCTGGTGCGGTAATTTTCGACGGTGCGGTAGTGGATGCCGAGGTCGTCGGCGATTTCCTTGCTGGTTTTGTAATCGGCGATGAGGCGCAGGATGCGGCGTTCGGTGGGACTTAGGTCGGCCAGATTGGATTGATAAGTCGCGGGTTGCGGCGCGGGTTGGGTTTGTTGAAAGAGATAAAAGGCACAATCCAAAGGTGATGCGGGAAAGCGGCTTGCTCATAACCCTATCATCGCACGCCTCTGACAGCCTGGCGAGAACGTGGCCTTCACCAGTCCGGCCCTGCGCATCAGCGCCGTGGCGAAAAAACCGTAGGCACGCGCCCCTTGATTTCAGACGATTTGGCAAATCGTCCCACCCTTTCTCCGTACACTGCATTGAAGTCCGCTCTAATTGACGATGACCGTGTAACTCCGCGTTCTGGTGCAACCGTTCGTGTCAGTCGCCGTGATCGTGAAGCTATAACTGCCCGCTACAACCGGATAGCCGTAAACCAGTCCAATTGCACCAGCCTTATGCACAGGCAATCAACCAGTCCATAATTGGAAGAGTCAATTTCAATGATCTTACATTCGTTCGATGGCAAGGGTCTGGCAGCACCAAAGATTACGGCCAGTGACTGAACGCCGACTGGCACAACATTGCGAATATCTGCTGTTTTCCGGTTGTCTTATGTTTCCCAAATCAAGCAGCAAACTTTCATTCACCGGCTGTCTCTGCCTCAGCTTGTGGTTCGCGGCTTGCCACCGGACAACCAAGCCAGCAACGCCGCTGACCTGGAACGAACCCGCCACGCACATGCAATTCGTCTTGCTCCCGGCGGGCCGTTTCGTGATGGGTTCGCCACTTGCCGAGGCCGAGCGCGAGGCGCAAGAGCGACCGCATCCGGTGCAAATCTCGCGCCGTTTTTATCTGGGCAAATATGAAGTCACACAGGCCGAATGGACGCAGGTGATGGGTGACAATCCGAGCCATTTCAAAACCTGTGGCGCGCGTTGCCCCGTTGAGCGCGTCAACTGGCATCAGGTGCAGGAATTCATTGCCAAACTCACGCGTATGTCCGGCGGCGCCAAATTTCGTTTGCCGACCGAAGCCGAATGGGAATACGCCTGTCGCGCGGGCACGCAAACGCCCTTTAACACTGGCGCGAATCTAACCACGGCCCAAGCCAACTATCAGGGCGAATTCCCCTCTGCCGGTTTCCCAGCGGGTGCGAATCGTGGCGGCACCGCGCCAGCGGGCAGTTATGCGCCCAATGCCTGGGGCCTTTACGACATGCACGGGAATGTTTGGGAGTGGTGCCAGGACTGGCGCTGCGATTATCCGGACACGGCGGTGGTTGATCCCGTCGGCAATTGCCGCGCGGAATTCAAAGTGATTCGCGGCGGCAGTTGGTGTTTCAACGCGGCCAGCGCCCGTTCGGCGTTGCGCTACACCCATCGTCCGCAAGATTTGGGTTACAGTTTGGGGTTTCGCCTCGTCCGCGTGATAGCCGAATAGGGGTGTGCTTAGCACAACCTGCCGAGCATTCGTTTCTACACAAGTCTGACGCTCTGTGTCTTTGCCCTGCAAGGGCAGCATTCAATAGCCGTGGGCAACGCCCACGGTAGGCCGTCAGCA
>JACPYM010000136.1 GCA_016196035.1 Acidobacteriota bacterium
CGCTCCGGGGCCGTACCGCGCGCGTGAGCAAGCGGTGCGTCAACGCTGGCGGCTTATGGCATACCCAGAGTCTC
The DNA here is from genome assembly GCA_016196035.1 of Acidobacteriota bacterium. Classification (NCBI taxonomy): domain Bacteria; kingdom Pseudomonadati; phylum Acidobacteriota; species Acidobacteriota bacterium. Next base: position 75 of record JACPYM010000136.1, read on the forward strand.
CGCTTGCTGACGCGCGCGGTACTGCCCCGGAGCGCGCCTTTTCCCGTACACCGCTCTGCCATCCGATCTAACGTTGACCACCACCGCTATTGTCCAGCCGCCTTCGCGGGCGCGGGCCTGATGCTCAGCTCCGGGATGTAACGATAAACCCCGAATTCAACCCGTTCCTGAACGCCGATGGGAGGATTGGCTTGTAGCTTTAACTCGGCCATTGCCTTGCCGTAAGCCTGTACGAAATTGCCGATGTCCTCGAAGTTGTCGAAGTAAACGGCGACATGGACGGCGTTCGGATTGCCGCCGAGCCCCTCCACAAAGGTGGCAACCCCTTTGGAGTTGGTCTTGGCGTTGGCGGCCAGTGCGTTTTCCTTAAGATGTTTGGCATATTCCGCTACGCGCCCCGGTGTAATGGCGGTTGTGACGGCGAGGGCGAGTTTCGGCTCGCCCTTGAGGGGAACGCTCAACTCTGGCGCGATCGAAGCCAGGAAGCTGCGGTAGCCGGTGGTCAATTGCGCCCGTTTTGCGGCCCAGGCGCGCGCGCCCGCTTCACCCAGGGCCTTGACCACAAAGTTGGGTTCATCGAGTTGCTTGAAATTTTCGACTGGGCGGAACGTCCAGACTTCACCAACGGCGCCAAAGTACTGGACGACCCAGGTCTCAAACTGTTTGCCGCCCGCTTTTTTGAAAGCCGGGAGCGTCTCATTTTTGATGAACGCCTGGTATTGCTCCGCCATACCGGGTTTAACCTGCGTCACCGTCACCCAGTAAAGCTGCGGCGCGGGCGGGGTGTTTTGCGCCAAGCAGAACGGCGTCAGTGAAACGGCGAGTAACAGTGCGCCGAAAGCCAGGAAAAGTTTGGTGGTTGCATGGTGTCTCTGCATTGTGATTCTCCTTATTGGTGAATAGGGTTGGTGAAGGGAGTTGTTTGATACGTCCAACTCACAGTGGCTCACATTGGGTAAGGGCAAAAGAAGGCGCAGCCCTTGGTGAAGGTTCGGGAAGAACCAACGACACTGTTTATGGCTGCTTGTTCGCCTTGATCCGTTCGAGCGATGGTTGCGCCACCCGGCGAGAGCAGCGTGGCGAGTTCAAGCGCGTGGTCGAAGTCCTGGAAGGCTCCGTCCAGGTCGCCTTGCTGATAGCGGGCCACGCCGCGCTTGAAAAAGTCTTCGGTCGAATGGGCGCGCGGCGCTTGTCCAAAGCTGGCAGTAGGCACGGCGAACAGCACCAACACCCAGAGTAAAGTTGCGATGGGGGAAATGTGCTTGGTTCTTTTTGTCTTCATGGTTTTTCTCCTTAGCCTCAAACCATTTGCAGGTTTTGGAATCGGAGGCTTAATTGCCTCTACTGACTGAGGCGCATTCCGGCAGGCAAAGCGGCCAAGCTAATTGAAAAATTAGCGCGCTGGGTGGGGCTGTGTTAGATTGCGCGCCGTCAGTACAGCATTAACATCAATTCCTAAAACAGCTTGAGGCGCGGCAGATGGCAGTTTCTTCCACACACGAAGTCACACGCCTGTTGATGGCGTGGAGCGCGGGCGACCAGGCAGCCCTCGCCCAACTCGCCCCGCTGGTCGAAGCCGAGTTAGAACGCCTGGCGCATGCTTACATGCGCAGGGAACGCGCCGCGCACACGCTGCAAACGGGGGCGCTCGTCAACGAAGCTTATTTGCGCCTGATTGATTGGCAAGCCGTGGAGTGGCAGAACCGCGCGCATTTTTTTGGCGTGGCGGCCAGCCTTATGCGCAAGGTGTTGGTAGATTACGCGCGCCGCCGTGGGCAAGAGAAACGCGCGGGCGCACTGTTGCGTGTCTCGCTGACCGGAGCGGCCAATGAACCGCAACCGCACGATCCTGATCTGGTGGCACTGGATGAGGCCTTGCGGACGCTGGCCGCCTTCGATCCGCGCCAGAGCCGTATTGTCGAATTGCGCTTTTTCGGTGGCCTGACCGAAAAAGAAGTCGCCGAGGTGCTGCGCCTCAGCGAACGCACCGTGCGCCGCGAATGGAGTGTGGCGCAAGCCTGGCTTTACCACGCATTGCAGCGAGACGCGCCAAGCCTTTGACGGAATGCACCGGATTTTCAGGCTTGACCGGATTCATTAGACCTTATCGGGATTAAGCAATGAACGAACCACGGGGAACACGGGGCGCACGGGGAAATCAAGAAAAATACCTGTGGAGGCAGAGTTTCGGTCTACTGCTCTGGTTTGTGCTTTCCCCTCTTCCCCAGTGTTCCCCGTGGTTCAATCCTATTCCCGATAATGTCTATAGACTTCAAGAAAAAGAATTTCCGTAGCCAGTTCCAACGGAGCGTCAGCTAACAGCCTGGGGAGCAGCCCCAGGAAGCACATTGAGTCATTGTGCAAAGCCCTGAAAGGGCGACAGCCAAGCCTATGGCTGTCGCCCTTTCAGGGTTGGCCGAACCATTTGCACGACTCCCCAGGGCTTCACCCGGGGCTGTTGGCTGATCGTCCCTTTGGGGCTTTTCGGAAATTCTTTTTCTTAAAAACTATATTTATCAGGCTGAGCATCAGGCAGGGCATCAGGCTGGAGAGGATAGACAGGGCCAACGTTGTTGCGCATCGGCCAATCCGGTGCATTCTGAAAATCCGGTGCATCTTGTGCTCATCGTTACTTGTTCTGAATTGCAATGGACGCTGCACGTTGGGAACAAATCAAGGAGCTTTTCCACACGACGCTCGAACGCCCCGCCGCTGAGCGCGCCGCCTTTCTCGCCACGGTCTGTGACGCCGACGCCGAGTTGCGCCGCGAAGTCGAGTTATTGCTAGCCGCCCATGAGGAGGCGAGCGGGTTTTTGGACAACCAGGCCTTGCAACGGGCCGCGCAACATCTGGTCGCTGACGAACAGCCGACTCAACAATTCGGCACGACCATCGGGCAACAACTTAGCCACTACAAAATCCTGTCACGCATCGGCGCGGGCGGCATGGGCGAAGTCTATTTGGCCCGCGATGACCGTTTGAAACGCCGCGTCGCGCTCAAACTGTTGCCGGTCAAATTCACCCAGGATGCCGAACGTCTGCAGCGCTTCATTCGTGAGGCCGAAGCCGCCTCGGCGCTCAATCATCCGAACATCATCACGATTTATGAGATTGGCGTGGTCGAGTCCGAACGCGGCCAAACGCATTTCATCGCCACCGAATACATCGAAGGCGTCACCTTGCGCGAATGGCAGCCGGACGATGAAAGCAAGCGCCTGAGCCAGACACTCGAACTCGGCAGCCAGATCGCTTCGGCCCTGGACGCCGCGCATCACGCGGGCATCGTGCACCGCGACATCAAACCCGAAAACCTGATGGTACGGCCCGATGGTTTAGTGAAGGTATTGGATTTCGGCTTGGCAAAACTGACGGCGACGAATGCGTCGGGTGGTAACCAGATTGACACGGATGCGCAAACCACACCGCCAGAGATGGAGACGCTGCCCGGCATGATCCTGGGGACGCTGCGGTACATGTCACCCGAACAGGCGCGCGGACGGGCGCTCGATGCGCGCACCGACATTTTCAGCTTGGGCGTAGTGTTGTATGAGCTGCTGACCGGCCAGGCGCTATTTGAAGGCGAGACGACCGCCGACGTGATCGCCGCGATCATCCACAAAGAAACGCCGCACCTAAGCACCTACTTGCCCGACGCGCCGCCTGAGTTGGAGCGCATTTTGCGCAAGTCGCTGGCGAAAGATTGCCGCGACCGGTACCAGACCGCGCGTGATTTGCAAATTGATTTGCAAGCGCTCAAGCAGGAATCAGAGTTGAGCGCGCGGCTGGCGCGTTCGGGAGCAACGCATGCCACTACTCCTGGCGCGTCTGTAGTGCGACCTTCGGGTGTGCTGGCAATGAGGAAGAGTTGGCAGCAGTGGGTTATTGGGCTACTGACCGTGCTGTTTTTGAGCGGGATGTTCTGGTGGGTAGCCAGCCGAGGTGCTGGCAAGAGCGGAATGCCCGCGCCAGCGCTGCTGAAAAACACTGAGATCGTGACTTGGCGCAGCACGTCTGGTGAAATATACAGCGATGGCACATTCTCGCCCGATGGCAAATGGATAGCATTCGCTTCCACCAAAAGCGGCAGCAAGAATATCTGGGTTGCACAGACCGGCTCAGGCGAAGAGCACCAAAGCACCCGGGACGAATTTAGCAATGGTGAGCCGCTCTGGTCGCCGACGGGTGAGGACCTCGCGTTCTTATCCATTAAACGTGGCGGCGAATCGGGCATCTGGCGCATGCCGATGCTAGGCGGCCCGTTAACCTTACTCAAGACATTGCCGCTGGGCGAAGGCAATGTTAAATTGCGCCGCTGGTCGAAAGATGGCGCGACGATCTATTACGAATCGAGGCAGCAACTTTTTGCGCTGGCGGTGAAAACAGGTCAGACCGTGCAAGTGACCAATTTCGATCTGGCTCAGATGGCTGTCGCGCCTGGCCTCAGCCTTGATCCTGATGAAAAACGTGTTGCCTATCGCACCACCGCAGCGAATACGGGGCACGTCATCTGGGTGTCACCCTTGTCCGGAGGAAAACCACAACGGATTTTTGAGACCAAGGCAGTCATCCGCAACCTGGTCTGGCATCCCGACGGACAGCGGTTGCTTTTCAGTATGCAGATGGATGACACCCTGCAAGTTTTCGCGCTTGACGTTGAAATGCGGCAGCCGGTGCAATTGACCTTTTTTGAGCACGACAGCTTTGTAGTGGATGTCGCAGCGGACGGCACAAAGGTATTGTATAGCTCGGCCAAAGAGGAGTCCGATTTGTGGGGCATCAATTTGGCGAAGCCCGCCGAGTTTCCTGTTGCGTCAGACCTTAGCGCCGAGCTTTGGCCCGACATTGCGCCTGACAACCGCACGATTGTTTATCAAGCCATCAAAAATCTGAGCCTGGGCAATAAGCTTTTTCGAGGAGCGCTGCTCACTAAATCGCTAGGGACCACAAATGAGCCAATAGCACTGACTACCATTGGCTTTTTGCCGAAATGGTCACCCACTGGCAAGCAACTGGCGTTTATTCGCCAGGAAAATGATTCGTTTAGCCTCAAGACCGTTAAGTCTACGGGGGGCCCTATCCAGACTTTAGTTGCCAGCGGACTCATTAGTAGTGATTACCGCCTTTTACCTTATACCCGTTCACAAGCGAGCGATTACAGTTGGGCTCCAGATGGTAGCAAGCTGGCTTACAGTGCGAACAAGGACGGCTTGCGCAATATCCGGCTCGTTGAGGCAGGAGGTTCAAACGCGGATACGCCGCTCACCGCAAACACAGATCAGAATTTGCGGATGTATTGCCCGCTTTGGTCGTCCAGTGGGAAGCATCTCGCTTATGCCACTCAGCCGGGCAAAATCGCCAAGCGGGAAGACTTGATTTACGGCTTTTGGGTAATTGACCTGGCGACGCGGCAAGCAAAAGCGGTATTGCAATTGAACACAACAATGCGGCTGTTAGGTTGGGTGCACGCAGAGCAGGAATTGCTCTTTGCTAAATATCCCAAAGGCCAGCCGCCGGTCAGTCTCATGTGCGTGTCAATCGCTACGGGCGCACAGACACTGATTGCCGACTTGCCGACGGCGGATTACTACAACATCCATCTGTCTCCCGATCAACGTGCCATTGCGTATGTGGCGCGTCAGGATGGGAAAGACGATATTTGGTTAATGCCTGTTAGTGGTGGTATGGGGCGACGCCTAACCAGCAACAATGACCCGGAACTCTATTTTTCCAGCCTAACTTGGTCGCCCGATAGCCGGGTGATCTATTACGGCAAGCAATTGCGGTATAGCCTGCTTTCGATGCTCACCGAGTTCAAATGAGTTTGGGATTCGGTCCGGCAGTGGAACAGGCGGAAGAATTTTTTGACATGGTATTTTGGGTTGGCCGGTTTGGGCGCCCACTTACGCCTTACACGATGTAACACAAATCTACTTCAAAGGAGTTCACTATGTTTAGAAAAAGCCTTATCGCGAGCGCGCTGCTGATGATTGCGTTCGGGTTGTTAGCGTTGACCGACTCTTCCGGCGCGCGCGCCAGGCCGCCCGTCAGTGCGGAATTGACAGCGCAACAACAGCAAGAAGTGAATTGTGCTGATAGATCGGCTATTTATGTGGCGATCTATAAGATATTGAGAACGGACGCCAACCTGAATAACCGGAAGCAACTGGAGCACATCAATGTTAGCTTTAGCGTTATCAAAGACGCTCGCGGCAACATTACCTTCAGCAAAGACGAAGTCACGTTACGAGGCTGGGCTCTTGCAGCGGAGGCTGACGCTGACAAAATGTCTGCGATCAATCAAGTCGAGGCGCTGATCAGAAAGGCGACCAAGTGCGTAGCTAAGGTCAACAAGGAGAATCTAGCCAATTACAAGCAGATTTCCTGCCCTGACGGCTTTAGGGATTGTGGCGAGCTGTGCATCCCCATAAACGAGGATTGCAACATCCCACCACCGCCAGGCTAAAAACTGGAACACCGCACTCGCCTGAAAAGGGAATAGCATACCTGCCGGCGTGAGCGTTTGCCTGAACCCTAAACGCTTGCGCCGGTTACACTGACTCAAGCCGACATGTTTCCTTCCCCTTTGGAAAGCCGTAGGAGCAGCTTATGGAAAACACAACTAACCCAACCTCTGATGTAACGCCACCAACAGCGACGATCAAACCGCAGCAACCGGAGGCCGCTACCGGCATTGACCAACCAGCGACACCATCTCAGCCAGACGACCCCAATTTCAACTTGGCGCGGAGCGAAGTGAATGCCCATGTGAAAGAAGAAATGGGCGAAATCATCTTGCCTTCTGAGTTTTCGCCGAAGCCGATTGAACAGGAAAGAGCGGAAAGAAAGCTGCCATATTTGGGGGCTGTGAACAGCGAGGAGCTTGCGGCGGATCTAATCCGTGACGTCCGTGTGTTGCTTGCCCCCAAGCTCGGAAAAGTTGCGGGTGAAATACCGATGAAAGATATCGCTGACAAATTGCCTTATTTTGATTGGCGTTGGGACGGAGTCGTGCCTCCAGCCCGGGCACAGGGAGATTGCGGCAGTTGCTGGGCTTTTGTGGCAACAGAGGCGTTTGAAAGCCGACTGATATACAACCTCAACCGCTTCAAACTCAACAGTGGGAAGCCAGACGCGTTTACCCAGGTCACGCTCTGCGTTCAAGGAGTGCTGAATTGCGTCACAAACGGCAATTGCGGGGGTGGTAGTTATACCGATGCCTTCGACCATATGGTCAAGCAAGGCGCGCGCATTCTCCAATACGATCCCACGGGTGGGGCATTTGATGATCGAAAAACATTGTTAGGGGTGAAAGGGCCTTGTACTGAGAATGATCAGCGTAACAGGATCAAGGCATCGGCTTGGGATTTTGTGTTTATCAAAGACCCGCTCTTGGCACCGCGCGATTCTGCCGATATCCTCCAAATGAAAGTGGCGTTGTTAGAGCATGGCCCGTTGGCAGTGCTGGTCAGGAAAGACGATAACTTCAAAGCCTACACCGGTGGTGTTTTCAATCAACACAATGAGAGGAGTGTTAACCACGCCGTACTGCTGACCGGCTGGGACGAGGAACGAAAGGCTTGGATCATCCTTAATTCCTCCGGGCGAGAATGGGGTGAAACCTGTGTTGACGAGGCGAAACTCCAGGATCAATTCCCCGGGTTTTGGCCACGTCCTCTCTATCGCCGTCATGAAAAGGGATGTATGTATATCGCATACGGCACAAGTCACATCGGCACGTTAGCCGCTTGGATAGAAGCCCCGTTTAGCGTGCAGGGAAACATCATCGAAACCCTACAAAATGATCGAGAACTGGCGGAGAAAACTGGGCAAAGCGATCCGTATGTGGTTACAAGCTGAAAGGCGGCGGATTACTCCGCCGCCTTCTTTGCCTTCGGTCTGAAATTGGCTGCCAGCACCTTCTTACGCATGCGGATGGATTGCGGCGTGACCTCGACCAGTTCGTCATCGGCCAGATATTCAATCGCCTGTTCCAGCGTCAGATCGCGCACGGGCACCAGCCGCAGCGCTTCATCCGCCGACGAAGCGCGCATGTTGGTCAGCTTCTTTTCGCGGATGATGTTCACGTCCAGATCAACGTCGCGCGCGTTCTCGCCGACGATCATGCCTTCGTAAACCTGGGTCTGCGGTTTGATGAAGAGAGCGCCGCGTTCCTGTAGGTTGAAGATCGCGTAGGCCGTCGCCACACCCGCGCGGTCGGAGACCAGGCTGCCCGTGCCGCGTCCTTGCAATTCGCCCTGCCATTTGCCCCAGCGTAAAAACAGCGTGTTGAGCAGGCCCGTGCCCTTGGTTTCGGTCAGGAATTCGTTGCGGAAGCCGATCAGGCCGCGCGAGGGAATCTCGAATTCCATGCGCACACGCCCGTGGCCGTGGTTGACCATTTTGGTCATGGTGCCTTTGCGGCGGCCCATCGCTTCGGTGACGACGCCGATGAATTGGTCGGGCACGTCAATCACGGCGAGTTCGATGGGTTCGCGCAATTCGCCGTCAATCTTTTGCGTGACGACTTGCGGGCGGGCGACGTTCATCTCGTAGCCTTCGCGCCGCATCTGTTCGATCAGGATGGCGAGTTGCAATTCGCCGCGCCCTGAGATTTTGAAACTATCGGGCGAGCCGGTGTCTTCGACGCGGATGGCGACGTTGGCGCGCAACTCTTTATCGAGCCGTTCGCGGATTTTGCGCGAGGTGACGTGCTGGCCTTCTAGCCCGGCGAAGGGCGAGGTGTTGACGCTGAAGATCATCGAGATCGTCGGCTCGTCCACCACGATGCGCGGCAGCGGTTTGGGGTCAATGACGCAGGCGACGGTGTCGCCGATGTTGATGCCTTCGATGCCGGCCAGTGCGATGATGTCGCCGGCGGCGGCCGTTTCAATCGGCGTCTGTTTCAAACCGTCGAAGGTGTAAAGCTGGGTGACCTTGGTTTTTTCCTGCGCGCCGTCGTGCTTGCAGACGACGACCTGATCACCGACCGCGACCGTGCCGTTGAAGATGCGCCCGATGGCGAGACGCCCGACATACTCACTGTAAGCCAGATTGGCGACCAGCACTTGCAGCGGTGCCTCGGCATCGCAGCGCGGCGCCGGGATGGTTTTCAGAATCTGTTCAAACAAGGGGCGCAGGTCGCTGCTCTCTTCTTCCAACGTATTTTTGGCGATGCCGTCGCGCGAGATGGCATACAGGATCGGGAAGTCAATCTGTTCGTCGTCAGCGTCGAGGTCAATGAAGAGATCGTAGACTTCGTTGACGACTTCGTCGGGCCGCGCGTCGTGGCGGTCAATCTTGTTGATGACGACGATGGGTTTGAGCTTCTGTTCGAGCGCCTTTGACAGTACGTAGCGCGTCTGTGGCAACGGCCCTTCCGAAGCGTCCACCAGCAAGACTACGCCATCGGCCAGTTTGAGCACGCGCTCGACCTCGCCGCCGAAATCGGAGTGGCCGGGGGTGTCCAGGATGTTGATCTTGGTGCCGTGGTATTGCACGGCGGTGTTCTTCGCCATGATCGTGATGCCGCGTTCGCGCTCCAGATCCATCGAGTCCATCACGCGCTCGACGACTTTCTCGTTGGCGCGGTACAGGCCTGACTGGCGAAGCATGGCGTCCACCAGGGTGGTTTTGCCGTGGTCAACGTGGGCGACGATGGCGATATTGCGAATGTCTTCGCGCTGTTTCGTAGAATCCATTTTGTGATAAATCCAATGCTGAAGCTCAGTAGGTAAATCGCATCTTACCTGCTCGGACACGGATTTGCTAACGGCTGCTGATCGCCGGGAACTGTGAGAGGAAGCGCGGCACACGTCAACCGCACTTGCCAGCTTGCCGCACGGCGGAGTTGTGTGGGGAAAAGAGCGGAAGGAGGTGGGGCAACGAGAACGGGCGGACAGCGCTGGGTGAGTGAACGCAAACGGGCCGTCGGGCTACTGGGGATAGGAAAAACGGCACGTTTGCCCGGGCGCTGCGTGGGCAAAGTCAGTAACGGCCGCTGACGAGTTGCGCCCGCAATTCCTGCTCGCGCACTTGAGCATTGCGCAACAGGAGTTCGTAATTGGCGCTGACCCGTTCACTGCGGGCGATCTCATCGCGCAAGGTGCGCACCTCGGCTTGCAATTCGGCGATGTGTTCAATCGCCCGGCCCAGCCGTTGCTCGGGCGCAGATTCAAAGCGGGAAACATTGTTGAAATTACCTTCCACCAAATTGCTGGCGACTTGATTGCCAGTCGCCAGATTGTTGGTTGCGAGATTGCCGGTTATGACACCAGGATTGACACTTGGTTGATTGACGAGTTGAATCGCTGCACTCATAGAACTGTCTCCTTGCCTGTTAGCGCCGGACTGAACTGCGCCGGCTTTTTACTAATCACCACCAATTTACGAACGACACTATTTTTTTGGCACCAACTATTACGGGTCAATCAGCAAAGACTTGGCCAACTCTTAACTGCGCGCTTGGGCAACGAAAGAGTTGACGTACCGGGGCGATTCTTACGTGGGAGGTAAGGGCAAATTTTGTGAGCGGCGCTTTGTTGGCGCTTGCCCCGTAAAGGTTGCCCTTGCTCTTAAAAACTCAGAACGCTTGAAAGCAATTCCCATGCAACAGTCGCTTGCCGGTATCGCTGAACAAGCAAACGCGTGCCAGATGATTACAAAAATGGTTAGTGGGGGGGACGAGGACGAATTGGGCAAAGCTACTACCAGGGATTTGCCGGAACAGGGTGGCAGGAGGAAGTCCCGACCAATGTGTTCAACTATAACTTCGTCAACCAATAGGGCCAATCGTCGTTGGGACAAACGCGATTGAATTACTTTCTCTTTTCGCTCGCCACGAGCCATGAAAAATAAAACGAGAGGTGAAATAACTCGTAGCAAACTCTGCCAGTCTCGCCAGAACGCGTCGCATCTTATGCACATAAACCAAAGTCCGCAAGGTGTTTTTTCGCGCATCGCTAACTTTTTATAGCCGCAGCACGCACTCCTCATAACACCTGGTAAAGCGATGCCACGCTTGGCGCGCGCGCACTGAATCTTAGTCAAAAATCTGTGCTAAGATGCGCCACTCCTGCACACTACTGGTAAAGATTACAAGGCGGAAAAATATTTCATGACGGCACAATTACTCGACGGCGCGTTGGTCGCCGAACAAATCAAACAGGGTGTTACGGCGCGCATCACTGAACTCAAAGCTTCCACAGGATGGCAGCCCGGACTGGCTGCTGTCATCGTCGGCGACAACCTTGCATCGAAAACATACGTCGGCAGCAAGGTCAAAGCTTGCCAGGCGCTCGGTCTTTATTCCGAAAAGCACGAGTTGCCGGCAACGACCACGACCGGAGAGTTGTTGGCGCTGGTCAACGACCTGAACCGCCGCGATGAGATTGACGGCATCCTGATCCAATTGCCGCTGCCGCCGCAGATTGAAGCGCGGCGCGTGCTGGAAGCGGTTGATCCGGCCAAAGACGTGGATGGTTTTCACGCCGTCAACGTCGGGCGCCTGGTGCAGGGCGAAGAGACGCTGACCGCTTGCACACCGACCGGCGTGATGGAATTGCTCGACCATTACCAAATCCCCATCGCGGGCGCGCACGCCGTCGTCATCGGGCGCAGCGACATCGTCGGCAAACCGCAAGCACTGTTGTTGTTGCACCGCCACGCCACCGTGACGATTTGCCATTCGCGCACCAGGAACCTGCCCGACATCGCGCGGCAGGCTGACATTCTAATTGCCGCCATCGGGCGCACCGCGATGGTCACGGGGGATTTCGTGCGCGAAGGCGCGGTCGTCGTGGATGTCGGCATGAACAACGTCACGACCGCCGCGGAAATCGCACGCATTTTCCCCGACGATGAACAGGAAAAGCGGCTGGCCACGCTGGCCAAACGCGGCTACACGCTAGTCGGCGATGTCGAACCGCGCAGCGTTGCGCCGAAAGTCGGCTGGCTGACGCCCGTGCCTGGCGGCGTCGGCCCGCTGACGATTGCGATGCTCATGAAAAACACGCTCAAGGCGGCCTTGTTGCGGCGGGGAAGCAAGTGATGCTGAAGGTCGGTTTGACGGGCGGAATCGCCACCGGCAAATCGTATGTGCTCGGCGTGCTACACGAACTCGGTTGCGAAGTCAGCGATGCGGATACGCTGGCGCATCAGGCCATCGAACCCGGCAAACTCGCCTATCAAGACATCGTCAGCGAATTTGGCCCCGGCGTTTTGAACGCAGACGGCACGCTCAATCGCGCGGCGCTCGGCGGGTTGGTGTTCACCGACGCGGCTAAACGCGAACGCCTCAACGCCATCGTCCACCCGCGCGTTTACGCAGCCCAGGCCGCCTGGCTGGCCGAGGTCGCCGCGCGCAACCCGCAAGCCATTGCTGTGCTTGATGCCGCCCTGATCATCGAGACCGGTTCATACAAAAGCTTCGACAAGGTTGTGGTGGTCTGGTGCGAGCCACTGTTGCAGTTGGAACGGCTGATGACGCGCAACCACCTGCCGCACACGCAGGCCGAAGCGCGCATCGCCGCCCAGATGCCGTCGGCGGAGAAACTCAAATATGCCGACTTCGCCATTGATACTTCGCTTGGGTTTGAAGATACGCGGCGGCAGACCGAAACGCTGTATGCGCAGTTGAAAGCCCTCGCTGAAACACCCGAACCGTAGTTTTGACAAGCCTTTCGGGGCTACCTATACTCGCGCCGATTTTAACCCCTCCGCATTATCAATCGTTGTTCAAGCGCAGTCGGACGTTGTCGCAGGAGCCGCAATGAAGCTTTACGACGTGACGGTCGCCATCTCGAACGAACTGCCCGTCTATCCCGGTGATCCGCCGGTGCAGGTGACTCGTGTGATGTCGCTGGAGCAGGGCGACATCGCCCGCGTTTCGCACCTGAGTTTCAGTACGCACAGCGGCACACACGTTGATCCGCCCTCTCACTTCATGCGCGACGGCCAGCCGCTCGACCAGGTGCCGCTCGATGTTTTCATCGGCCCGGCCCGCGTGATTGATGTCGGCGCAGTGGAGGTGATTGACGCTGCGGTGTTGCGGCAATTCGAGTTGGCTGGTGCGACGCGTGTGCTGTTCAAAACCAAGAACTCCCGTTTTTGGCACACGACGAACGAGTTCCAAACCAGCTTTGTTTATCTCGAAGACGATGCCGCCGCGCTGCTGGTTGAACACGGCGTGCGGCTGGTCGGCATTGATTATCTTTCCATCGAAAAATTCAACTTCGATCAGCCCACCACGCATTGGACGCTGCTGGGCGCAGGCGTCGTGATCGTCGAGGGACTCGATTTGACCGAAGTCCCGGCGGGCGATTACGAATTGCTTTGCCTGCCGTTGAAGATCAAAGACGGCGATGGCGGCCCGGCGCGCGTGGTGTTGCGAGCTTAACTGGGAGCGCGGACGCCCTCGTCCGCAATAAAAAATGTGCGAAGCTTCCTTGTCCTTGCTGGCCATTCCAACGCCAAGGGAAAAGGAGGCTGCGCGGCTTCTTTATCCAGCGGACGGGGCGTCCGCGCTCCCAGCGTTGCTCTAAAAGAATGGCGAATTCATGACGGCAAGTGAATTTCAACAAGAGCGGGCGGCGTACACGCGACATTCGATTCCCGAACTGATCGAATTGTTGGTGAGCCCCGAATTACAGGTGCGCTTCTTTGCTGAAATGGCGTTACGCGATGCGGCCGGCACCTGACTTAACTTCCAGCCTGTGGCTGCGCAGGAAGAACGCGCGCGGGCCATCCAGGAGTGGCGCGACTGGTGGCAGACGCATCAACACAGCTTCAAAAAACGATGGCAGACCGAATCGTCAAAAACATCATCAAGACCCGGCCCCGCGACGAAGCCAGCTTCCGCGAGCGCGCCTACGAACTTGTCCTGCGCATTCCGCGCGGGCGAGTGATGACCTATGGATTGGTCGCGCGCGTGCTGGGTGCTGGTTACGACGCGCGCGCCATCGGCAACATTATGTATGCCACGCCGAAAGATGAGCGGCACATCCCCTGGCATCGCGTTATCAATTCGCAAGGCGTTTGTTCGACGGCGGGCATGACTACGCCGCCCGATTTGCAACAACGGCTGTTGGAAGCGGAAGGCGTCGTCTTCAACGACAAAGGCTGCTGTAAGCTGGAAGCTCATCTGTGGACGCCACCCGAATACGCCACAGAAACTGAAGACAGTGGACAAGCAAGCTTATTTGAATAACTCAGGGCAGGCATCTGCCCAGGCCAGGAGCAACAATGGAAAATAGCATGAACAGGCAGGCGCCCTATCAAGTCACGGGGCCGCGTTATTCGGTAGCACATCACATGGTCACCACCGGGATTGACTTACCGGGCTTTCGCATCGTGCGCACGCTGGGGGTGGTGCGCGGCATTACGGTGCGCTCGCGTTCGATTTTCGGCACCATCGGCGCGGGCTTGCAAACGCTGGTCGGCGGGAACATCACCATCCTGACCAAGCTTTGCGAACAAACGCGCGTCGAGGCGTTCGAAATCCTGATCCAGCACGCCTCCGAACTTGGAGCGAATGGCATAATCGCGGCGCGTTACGATGCGACTGAGATCATGAGCGGCGTGACCGAAGTGCTGGCTTATGGCACGGCGGTGATCGTTGAGCCGCTCGACCAAGCCGGGTATCGGGGATGACCGTGAGGGCGTGCGCGATGAAAAACCGGTCGTTCAGTCTGCTTTTGCTGCTGGCCCTGCTGGCGATTTCCTTCGCCGATACAAAAGCGGTGCGCTCTTACACGCTGGACTTGGCGCAAAGCCAGCTCACGCTCACGCTGGTGCAGGAAGGCATGCTCAGCAAGCGCTACCCCACGCATTTGGTCGTGGTCAAAAATTTCAGTTGCAACATCACGCTGCCGCGCGACGAAAAGCTGACCGCCGTCGGGGTCGAAGCCGAAGCCAAATCCTTCACCAACGCCGACAAACTTATGAGCGAATTCGAGCGGCGCGGCTTTCAGGACGTGCTGCAAAACAAGGTGCTCGAAAGCGAGCGTTATCCCACGATCAAATTCAAATCGGTCAGTGTCAGCGGGCTGAAAAAGAATGGCGACACGCGCAGCTTCACCTTGAACGGCGACTTGACCTTGCACGGCGTGACCAAACGTGTCGCGCTGCCCGTGACGGTGACGCTCGCCCAGGATCAGTTGCGCGCGACGGGCGAGGCCAGCTTGAAACAAAGCGATTTCGGCATTCAGCCTTATGAAGGCAATATGGGGCTGATTAAGATCGGCGATGAATTGAAGATTAACTTTTCCATCCTGGCGAAACAGGATGCGGCCAGCAAGGCAGGCGCAAAGAAATGAAACCTTTGCTTAGCGCCTTTTCCCGGTTGTCATTTTTGCCTGTAAAACCAGCGTGTAAGGCCGGCGCGCAAGTCGTTATGGTTAGCTTCAAGTTAGCGCGGAGGTAGTGATCTTGGCCGACAAACGCAAATGGTGGTGGTCGGGGGGCGGTCTGGCGCTCATCATTTTGGCGATGATTTGGCAGCAACAACGCCGCCATGCGCGACCGCCCATCGCCGCGCCGCCCGCTGTTCCCAGCCCCGCGCTTGTGCCGCGGCCAGAGGTCTTAACAACGGCAACGCCGCGCGCGGCGACGCCCAGCGTCTCGGCAACTCCTTTTCCCACGGTGGCGGCGCAATTGCCGCCGGGGTTAAAGCTGATCATTCCCGTCGCGGGCATCCGGTCCGCGCAATTGCGCGACACCTTTAGCGAGGCGCGTTCGGAAGGCCGTGAACACAACGCGATTGACATCATGGCTCCTGCCGGAGCGCCGGTATTGGCGGCGGCAGATGGCAAGCTCGTCAAACTGTTCAACAGCGAACGCGGCGGTCTCACTCTTTATCAACTGAGCAATGATCAGCGCGTGGTCTTTTATTACGCTCATCTGCAACGATATGCGGAGGGGCTGACCGTAGGGCAAGCGCTGCGCCAGGGCGACACCATCGCCTATGTGGGCGACACCGGCAATGCGGGCGCGGGCAATTATCATCTGCATTTTGCGGTCTGGCTGATTCAGGATGCGCGGCATTTCTGGGATGGCTTGAATCTGAATCCCTACTCGCTTTTGAAAGAGGGAAGTTAAGCATATTCGCGCAAAGGGAGAAGCAAGTTTGAAAAAAGTATTTCTGACCGGCTTGATTGTGATATTGGCGGCGCTGGGCACGAGTGTTTATTACCTAGGCGCTGACCGCGTCAAAACTGAATTGTCCAAATTGGCCGGGCATCAGCCTGAAGCCACGCCACAGCCGGCGGCCACACCAGTGTCGGCGGCCACGCCGCTCGTCAAGCTGAAGGAGTTGCCCATCACGCTGCCGATGCTGGATGCGCTGTTTTTTGTGGATCGGCAATTCGCCACGGCGCTGAAAAGCCAATTGCAATTGACCGATGAACAGATCACGCAACTGCGCCAGACTGCGCGCCAGGGTACCGCCGGTTTGAGCGAGAACGCGACTGCCAGTACGACCACGGCGGCGGGCGAACGCGCGGCGGAACGCATCAGCGTGATTTTGGGCAACGACAAAGCCAGCCAATTCGCCAGCTTCGCGTTGCTGCGTTGGCAGCAACTCGGGGCGTCCGAGAATGAAATTGCCCTGGCCGAAGAACCGCTACCGCTGGCTTCGATCACGCCGCTGCCAGGAGCTTCGGTTACGCCGCTTCCTGTGGCTTCGGCGACAGAAACGCCGCTCCCTTCGCCCACGGCCAGCGCTTCCCCATCCGCTTCCCCCAGTCCTGCCGTGCGGGCGAATAATGCCACCGCGCCACCGCTTTTAACCGCGCCGCTCGACACACGCATCGTGGTCAACGCGCCCGCCTATCGCATGGATATTTTTCAGGACGGACAACTCGTCAAATCCTACAAAACGACCATCGGCTATCCCGAATTTCCGTTACCGACAGGCATGCGCAAAGCCAATTCGATTATCTTCAATCCGACCTGGACGCCGCCCGATGAGCCGTGGGTGGAAGCTTCAAAATCGGTCAAGGTCGGGCAAACCGTGGCGGCGGGCGACAGACTGAATCCGCTCGGCCCGATCAAAATTCCGATTGGGTCGCCTTCGCTCATTCACGGCGGCAAAACCCTGGCGAAAATCGGCGCGTTCGGCTCGCATGGTTGCGTCGGATTGACCGACAAGCAGGTGCAGGATTTTGCCAAGCGGCTGGGCCAAATCGGCGGCATCGAAATCACGGATGAACAAATCGCCGAGCGCGCCCAGAAACGCACGGAAACCAAAGTCGTGAAATTGAAACAGCCAATCCCGGTCGAATTGCGCTACGACACGCTCACGGTCGAAGACGGCAAGCTGCACATTTATCGCGATGTTTACGACCGCGACACGAATATCAGCGAGAACCTGGAAGCGGTGCTAGGCGCATACGGGGTCGCGCTTGCCGATTTAAGCGAAGCGGAGCATCAGAAAGTAGATGAGGCACTGGCAGCCCTATCACGCGCGCCCGGACAAATGACTGACGCCGCATTAACCGCTGCGGAGAAGGCTGAACAGCGCAAAGAGCAGCTCAAGCGCCAGCAGTTGACGCGCCAATTCAAAGGCAAAAAAGAGGTCGTGATCGAGATTGCCGCGCTGGCTGGCAAGGGCTATCCTGCGCCGGTCGAATTGGACACGGGCAGCGCCGCGAAACCGCCCGCTAAGGCGAAGAAAGCGGAAACACGCAAACGCAAATGAGGAATAAGCAAATCAGCAGGCCGCTTAGACAGGATGGACAGGATTGTTGACAGGATGGACAGGATGTTTTGGGAAGGGTGGCTAGTTATGACTGATGACGAGATCACAGGGATTATTATTGGGTGCGCATTCGAGGTGCATAACAAGCTTGGCAGCGGCTTTCTGGAAAAGGTCTACGCAAACGCCTTACGTATCGAAATCACGAAGAGAGGCTTAAAAGTGCAGCAAGAGGCTCCCATCAGAGTTTGGTGCGAAGGCGAGGTGGTGGGCGAATACTACGCCGATTTATGGGTTGAAGAACGTGTTGTCATCGAGTTGAAAGCAGTGCAATCTCTCACGCAAGGGCATGAGTTGCAGTTGGTCAACTATTTGACGGCTACTAAAATCGAAACTGGCTTATTGCTCAACTTCGGCTCATCTGTGCAGGTCAAACGGAAATACCGGCTGCACAAAATCCCAAGGACCATCCCTGAAAATCTCGTTAATCCTGGATAAATCCTGTCAATCCTGTCAAAGCCTTTCTGGAGGTAAGTAATGGCGCGACCCGCAACGGAATTCAAATTCGAAACCATCGAAATCCACAGCCCCGCCACGTTGCAAAAGGTGGGCGAAGTGCCGGTGAATTCGCCCGCCGTTGTGCGCGCCGCCGTTGTGCGCGCCCGCGCGGCTTTCAACGTTTGGAGCAAGCTGACGCTGAAACAGCGTGGCGACGTGTTGCTGTCGGCGCGCGATTATCTGCTGGCGCGGCAGGAAGAGTTGATCGAATTGCTTTGCGCCGAGAACGGCAAGCCACGCTTGGAAGCCTTGGTCGAAGTCACTTACGTGTGCGATGTCATCACCTTTTACGCCAAGCAAGCGCGCAAGTTTTTAGCGCCGCAACACATCACGCCGCACCTGCTCAAAACTAAAAAAGTTACTGTGCATTATCAACCGCGCGGCGTCATCGGCATGGTTACGCCGTGGAATTTTCCGCTGATTTTGACCATTGGCGAGGCGATTCCGGCGCTGATTGCGGGCAATGCCGTGGTCATCAAGCCTTCGGAATGGACGCCGCTGATCGCCATGCGCGGGGCCGAGATTTTGCACGAAGCATTCAAAGCGGCGGGCGTACCAACCGAGATTTTGCAGATCGTGAATGGGTATGGCGACGCGGGCGGCGCATTGGTGGATGAGGCCGACATGATCGCCTTCACCGGCAGCGTGCGCACCGGCAAGCTGATTGCCGAACGCGCGGCGCGGCGGCTCTGTCCGGTCAGTCTGGAACTGGGCGGCAAAGACCCGATGATCGTGTTGCGCGATGCCGATCTGGAACGCGCGGCGAATGCGGCGGTTTGGGGCGCGTTCACCAATTCAGGCCAGGTCTGCATCTCGGTCGAGCGCGTGTATGTCGAAGCGCCGATTGCCGCAGAATTCACGCGCCGCGTGGTCGAAAAGACGCGCGCTTTGCGGCAGGGCATTGACGGCAACGAAGCCGCGACTGACAAGCGTGTAGACATTGGCGCGATGACCTTTCCCAAACAGGTCGAAACCGTCGAGGCGCACATCGCCGACGCCAAACTCAAAGGCGCGCAAATCCTGACCGGCGGTCAGCGCAATCCGAATTTGCCGGGCCGATTTTTTGAGCCGACGGTGTTGGCTGGCGTGGATCATTCGATGAAAGTCATGACCGAAGAAACCTTCGGCCCCGTGTTGCCGATTATGCCGGTCAAAGATGCCGAGGAGGCGTTGCGGCTGGCGAACGATTCGCGCTATGGCTTAAACGCCAGCGTGTTCACCGGCGATCAGCGCCGGGGTGAGCAATTGGCCGCGCAGGTCGAAGCGGGCATCACGACCGTCAACGATGTGATCGTGGGCTTCGGCGTCAGCGATGCGCCTTCGGGCGGCTTGAAAGAAAGTGGCATCGGCAAACGCCACGGCGCGCCCGGCATTCGGCGCTTTTGCAACGAACAGGTTATTATCAGCGACCGCTTCAGCTTCTTGAGTCTGAAGCGCGAGCCGACTTGGTATCCTTACACGGCGCAAACCGAACGCGTGCTGACGCGGGTGATGGGCGCGCTTTTTTCGTCGCGTGCGGGTGCGAAACTGCGAGCCTTATTCGGCAAGTAATCTGGCGCACGGTCATGGCTTGGACGCTTTCCCTTTGTCGTCTGTTTTCAAAAGGAGACGGCATGATGAGTAAGAGGTGCGGCGGTAAACTCCAGTTGCGAAAGTAGCTGGAGTAGATAGGTCAGAGGTTGAATCATCTCGTTGTGGCGATTGACCACGTAAAGGAGACTAATCGAACCTGCTGACCGAA
>JACPYM010000137.1 GCA_016196035.1 Acidobacteriota bacterium
AAACCAAGCACTGCCTTTAACCCATGAACTACGCTGACTTGTCACATCACGCGAATCAAAAAAATCGTCGCGCCGCGCCGGGCGGGGCGCAGCCTGCTCATTTTCCGCTTGACCCCGAAACCGTCTTTAGAGATGTTCCGTTATTTCCGGCTGTTCCGTCATCTCGTTTTGCTATCAGAAAAGTACAGCTACCGGGTTTAACGAAAGCTGAGCCGATATTCCTTTCCCGTTAGCAGCTTCAAGGTGGTTAATCCTCAGCCGGTTTGATTCCAGCCAAATGCCTACCATTTTCGCTGACTGAATCGAACTGCTGTCCGAAGCGCACTTTGTATTCGCCCGCAAAATCAGGCCGCAACATCGCCAGCGTGGCCTAGCCCGCCGCCCGTGTAAAGCCACTCCCAACGTGCCGCGCCCTGAAATTTCAAGTGGGCTACTTATCTTTGTGAATGACAATGCTGCCGCCCCCAAGCGCCTGCGGGTTGGCACTGTCAAGCTCATCCGAGTCGCCCCGTTTGTTGTCGTAGATGACTCCACCGCTGGCATTGTCCCAAATCTTGATGCGGAACTTATCCACGCCGCCGCCGCCGTTGATCTGCCCGTCAATGGCGGTCAGCATGAACCTATAGTCGCCCGCGCCGTTGACCTTCCCAGAGCCTTTGTATTGCGCTTTAGCCCCGGCCACCACCAGCCACTCGTAGACTGTGCTCTGGAAATTGAAGTTGCCGGCTTTGAATTGGAACTCGGTGTTGCCGGTCGGGACGTTGGCCCCTCGCTCGTACTTGGAGACGAAGCCGAAGTTTGCCCGCCCAGTCAAAGTTGGGTCAGGCCCGTAGGCCCCGGCGGGCGAGTCAATCCAACCGCCGCCCGTGACAAAGCCGCCGTTCGGGTCATAAACGACGACGTATTGGAAGATCGCCTGGCCCACGCCGCCATCATCGTCCGTCACCGTCAGCTTGATTTCATAGACGCCCGCGGCAGTGAAGCTGTGGCTTCCGCTGACCGAGCCAGAGCCATTCGACTCCGTCACCGTGCCCGCTGAGCTTGGGTTGCTAGGATCATCCCAATTCCAAACCGCTGTGTGCGTATCGCGCGTGCCCGGATCGGTGAAGCTCGCGCTGGGATTGAGCGTGGTGTTGACCGGGATCGGGTCTAGGGGCGCAGTGATCGCCCCGACTGTGGGCGCAACGTTGAGCACAGTGAGGATCGCAGCGATAGAGTTCAGGCCGCCGCACGCGCCAGTGACGATGACATCGTAAGCACCAGCGTCGCTTGAGTTGACCGCAGCAATAGTGAAGCTGCTATTGGTTGCTCCGCTGATGGCCACGCCACCTTTGCGCCATTGATAGGACAAAGCAGTGCCGGTGGCGGTTACCGAGAAAGTGGCCGGTTGGCCTTCGTACTTGGTTAAGTTCGCCGGTGGGCTAGTAATTTTCGTGGACGCATTGACGGTCAAGGTTGCAATCCTTGAGGCCAGACTGTTGCACGTACCGCTGACCACTACATCGTAAGAGCCAGCGTCGTTGCTGCTCACCGCCGCAATGGTGAAGCTGTTGTTGGTCGCGCCAGGAATGTTGCCGCCATTCTTGCGCCACTGATAGCTCAGCCCTGTGCCAGTAGCGATGACGGAGAAGGTGGCCGATTGACCCTCACATTTCGTCAGACTCGCCGGTTGATTCGTAATCAGCGGCGCAGTATTGACCGCTAAGGTGGCGGCATTGGAAGTAGCACTGCCACAAGCGCCGGTCACTACCACGTCGTAAGAGCCGGCGTCGCCTGCCACGACTGAGGCAAGGTTGAAAGTGCTACTGGTTGCGCCGGAGATGGCCGTTCCATTTTTGCGCCATTGATAAGTCAACCCATTGCCAGTCGCCGCCACCGCGAACGTCGCTGCTTGGGTTTCGCACTTGGTCAAGCTGACCGGTTGGCTCGTAATCACGGGCGCATTGCTGCCGAAACTAACTGCGACAGTGAAGAAACCGCTGTTATCACTGAAACGAGTGTCATTGATGCCAAGCGACAATTGATTGGCGCCGGTTGGAACGGTGAGTGTCTTTGGCCCGTTCCCGATGGGAAACGGATAGCCCACAATCACTCCGTTATTGGTAAAGGCGCCGACCAGCGCCAGCGCCAACAAGTCAGGTCTGGGATTCATAAAGAAAGCGGGGAAGCAACCGAAATTCTCACAGTTATTCCTCACGTAGCCCGGCAAGCCGTTCGCATCGTTAAACGGATAACCTGCCCCAGCCTGCACCGTGCCACTGAGATAGGTAATCGTGAGCGTACTGCCCGGCGTAAAGTCTGCGCCGTTCGCAGCGTCAATCACGACGGGCGGAGTATTGTCGTGCGTGCCGTAATCAAAGGTGGGATTCAGGCCTTGTAGCCACGGGCCTGTGGTGCTCAGTATTGGCACTGTCGCCGTTGCTCCAACCTCGACCGCACCGATGTCGGAGGCCGCACCCAGTGGCCGGTTGACACCGCGCTGATCGGTTGTGACCGGAACGCCGGTAACGTCCGTGCTATCGGCAACCGGCACTGCGTTGATTGCCGGGCTGTTGCAGAGCGGCATGTGCGTCGGCGTTGGTCCGCCATTATTCGTGAGCGGGCCAAGCAATGGATTGGCAATAACCATGTCGCCCGGGCCAGTGAGCCCGCAACTGCTGTCGCCCGCTATATTATGACCACCCGATATGGGTGTGACGGCATAACAGGCTGAGGTAGGGCCGAAGGCTCGTGTCGGGCTGGCCAGGATGCTGTTCTTCACAATAACGTCGCCAGGAATTCCGGATTCCACTCCGATGGCGTAACCTGGGCCATAAGGCTGACCTGCGGCATTTATACCTTGGGCATTTTGGTTCTCGAAAATGGTGCTGAAGGCAATGTACGCCTGGGCAACGTCATCAGAGCAAGGACTGCTTAGCAAGATGCCGCCCCCGACCCTGCCCGTTGTGTTATAGCTGACCGTGCTATTTAGCAGGGTCAGCTTTCCACAGAAGTTGTTAATACCCCCGCCTCCGTTTTGTGTGATGGTGCTATTTTGAATAACCGCAGCGCCGTGCGTGATGCCCAAGGCTCCCAGGGTGGCACCCGTGAGGGTCATTCCGTTCAGCGTGAGATTTGCGTTGTAGGCGTGATGGTAACCTGAGTTCGAACTGGAGACTGCAACAATCACAAAGTCGGGTGTGCCTGCGCCATTACTGCGTTGAATTGTTGAGCCATTGCCGTTGATCGTGAGTTGGCTTCTGATGTACGGCAGGCCGGCCGGTCCGGGAGCACCAGATTCCCCCAAACCGTAATCGGCGACGGCAGTCAAAGTGTAGGTCCCGTTCGGCGCCAGATTGATCGTCGTCGGGCACCCATTCGTATTGGCGGTGTTGATGGCAGCGATCAGTCCAGCTACGTCTCCGTCTGCGATATTGACAACAGGTCCCGCTGTGATAGTGACCGCCAAGCCCGTACTGTCGGCGTTATAATTGCCATTGGAGCCAATGCCGACGACGAAATCGAGTGTTTCACCTGCAGTGAGATAGCGCGTGAGGTTAAACGGCGCCTGATTGCCGAATCCGTTGATATTCCCATCAAACAACGCAGTGGTTGAATTCTGCCGGATATGTACGTCTGAAGTAGTGTTCCGCGTGTCAAGCCCCTGAAATAAACCAACGGCATTGAACCATCCATTTGATGGCGCAGTCCAGCGAAGGACGCTTAACTTGCCTGAATAACTTGGATGCAGATTCAACATATTTGCAGGCTGAGAAACACCACTTGCATAGTTGAGGGTTATTCCCGTGTGGTTGAAGCTCACGAGCGGGAAGTTGAAATCGCCGGTAGGACCATCAGGACCTTCCCAGGTGTCGAGACCCTGGTAAACGGTTCTTTCTGCTGCGTTGAGCGTGAACGCCCCCCCAAGCGTCGCTTCCCAACCATATGACCAGGAGCCGTTGGGATTCGAAGTAGTTGAAAAACCACCAACGGCGTCATAGGTGGCCACCGCGCACGATGCACTTCCGGCCGTTGCGCTCTGTCGCGGTGTCATGGCGACGATGGACACGATGAAAGCTGCCAACGAGACAGCCCATAGAATTCTTGGTCTAGGCATTGGAAATTCTCCCTATCGAAGAGTGTTGAGCGGACGAGAACGGCTCGAACCGGCAAGCTGGCTCTGCCGCCGCTCTCGCTGTTTCCCTGATTCACCCCCCTTAAGCGAGAATTTCCGCCGAATTGCATCATTCGCGCGAATTTTTTTGTCGAACGCCGGCAATTCTGTTAAAGAGCATCCCCTGAAACGAGCTTGGAAACGCGGCGGCGGCAACAGCGCCTGCCACTCTGACCGACATGGCAGCTTTACCAGACGAGATCACACAACTCTTGCTCAATTGGAACAACGGCGACCAGGCTGCGTTGGCCGAGTTGATTCCGCTCGTGGACGCTGAGTTGCGGCGGCTGGCGCGGCATTACCTGGCGCGCGAGAATTCCGGTCACACCCTGCAAACCTCGGCGCTCATCAACGAGGCCTACATTCGTTTGCTCGATCAGCCGAACATGCCGTGGCAGAATCGGGCGCACTTTTTCGGCGTCGCGGCCCAGGTAATGCGCCACGTTCTGATTGATCATGCGCGCCGGTATTGTTATGCGAAACGCGGCGGCGGGGCGCACAAAGTTCCGCTCGATGAGGTGCTGATCGTGAATGACCAGCGCGCCGAGGAGTTGGTGGCGCTCGACGACGCGCTGCAAACGCTGGCGACGCTCGATCCCCGCAAGAGCCAGATCATCGAATTACGTTTCTTTGGCGGCCTGAGCATCGCGGAAACTGCCGAGGTGTTGAAGCTCGCGCCGATCACCGTGACCCGCGAGTGGCGCGCAGCCAAGGCCTGGCTGCGGCGTGAAATGAATAAGACATGATGCATTTCCTTTGAAATTCTCGCTTAGATCGGTTTGCACTTCGGTGTATGGCAAAAAGCCGCGCCGCGGTACTGTCCCGGCGCAGCGCGCCTACCGTACACGCAAATGAAAACCGATCTAGGGGGATAGGAACGTAGCGTATCCGCGAGGGCGTGAGTCATGACTCCTGAACGTTGGCAACGAGTTGACGAAATCTTCCAGACTGCCATTGAGTTGAAGGCAGAAGAACGCGCGGTTTTCGTCGAGAGCGCCTGCGCTGGCGACGAGCAACTGCGCCGCGAAGTTGACTCGCTCATGGCGGCGGACGAGCAAGGGTTGAACCTCGTTGAGGAGTCTGTGCTACAGGTAGCAGCCGGTTTGCTGGCAACGGGTGAGCCTGAACTAGCAGAAGGCCAGGCCATCGGCCATTACGAGATCGTCGGGCTGATTGGCAGGGGCGGCATGGGGGAGGTTTACCTCGCCACCGACACGCGGCTCAAGCGCCGTGTCGCGCTCAAGTTCTTGCCTGCGGCTTACACCAGCCACCCCGACCGCCTGCGCCGCTTTCAGCAGGAAGCGCAAGCGGCCTCGGCGCTGAATCATCCCAACATCCTGACGATTTATGAACTCGGCAAGGTAAACGAGCAGCAGTTCATTGCAACCGAGTTTGTCGAAGGCGAAACGTTGCGGCAGCGGCTGAAGCGCGCGCCGCTCACCCTGGTTGAAACACTCGAACTCGCCCTCCAAATCGGCAGCGCGCTCAGCGCCGCGCACGCTGCCGGCATCGTCCATCGTGACATCAAGCCGGAAAACATCATGGTGCGCCGCGACGGTTACCTCAAAGTCCTGGACTTCGGCCTCGCCAAGCTCACCGAACAGCACGAGCCTGTGACGCGGGCGCATACTGCCGCGCCAAAGTCCGGGGACGCAAACATCTCCTCCGGTTTGGTACTGGGCACGGTGAAATACATGTCGCCTGAACAGGCGCATGGTCTGCCGGTAGACGCACGCAGTGATATTTTCAGCTTCGGCGTGGTGCTTTACGAGATGCTGACGGGCCGCAAGCCCTTTGACGGTGAAACGACCAGCCACGTCATTGCGGCGCTCCTCGAACATGACCCGGCTGCGGTCTCGACGATTTCACCAGGGATACCGCCAGACCTTGAGCGTGTGGTTACGCGGGCTTTGCAGAAGGACTGCCAAGCGCGCTATCAGACCGCAGCGGAATTGATCGAGGCGTTGAAACAAATCAAGCATCAACTTGGCGCACCGGAACAATCCACAAAGAAGCCAGGCAGCTTACAGGGAGAGGTCGCGACAGCGCCTCAAACCTGGAACGCAGACCTCATTGGCGGAATTCGCCGCCACTTCCGCAGCCTCGCATCCGGCACCTTTGGCTTTGCCGCAGTTGTTGCAGCAGTCTTCTACTTTGCCTCGTCATCTGAATCTGGCAAGCCGATCAACTCCATCGCCATACTGCCGTTTGCTCATGTTAGTTCCGATGCGAATGGAGAGTATGTAGCCAGCGGAATCGCTGATTATTTGACCAACCGCCTCGCGCGCTTACCGGCATTGACCGTGCTTGCGAGCAGCGCGGCAGCGCGCTCCAAAACAAGTAACCCGCTGACCGTCAGTCAGGATGCGCGCGCGCTTGGCAATCAACTGCACGTCGAGGCGGTGGTGGCGGGCCAGGTGACGCTGCAAGACAATCGCCTGCAAATCCGCGTTGAACTGGTTGATGTGCGCGGCAATGGTTCGCGCTGGGCCAGACAGTACGAGCGGGATGCGGCGGACATCCTGAGCACGCAGGACGACCTTGTGCGGGAGCTTTCGGCGCAACTCCGGGCGAACTTAACGCCCAACGAAGCGCGCCAACTCGCCAAGCGTTCGACTGAGAGCCGCGAGGCCTATCAGTCCTATCTCAGAGGCCGCTACCACTGGAACAAGCGAACCGAACCTGAACTCCGCAAAGCGGTCGCCTTCTTTGATGAAGCCAGCGGGCTTGATCCTCAATATGCCCTGGCGTATGCCGGTTTGGCTGACGCTTATCAGGTCTTGGCTTTGCACGGACCGTTGTCGCCGCAAGAGTATTGTCCACGGGCCAAGGCGGCGGCGGAGCAGGCGCTCAAGCTGGATGACACGCTCGCCGAAGCCCATACCGCGTTGGCTTACGTCAAATTCCTTCACGAATGGGATTGGCCGGGCGCTGAGGCTGAATTCAAGCGCGCCATCAAACTCAATCCCAACTACGCCACGGCTCATCAATGGTATGGTGAGTATCTGGGAAATATGGGCCGCCCCTGGGAGGCTTTAAGTGAGCGGGAGCGCGCGCTCAGACTCGATCCGCTTTCGCCCATCATCACGGCAGAGCTAGGCTTTTCCTATCTCGAAGCGCGCCAATATGACCGGGCGGTCGAAGAATATCGCAAAGCGACCGAACTGTACCCGGACTTCGCCCCGGCGCATAGCTTCCTCGCAGGTGCTTACGAAGCAAGTGGCCTTTATGACCAAGCCATAGCCGAAAACCAGAAGGCGATCACTTTGGCGGCTGATGGCTATGACCTCGCTTCGCTAGCACGCATATACGCAGGAGCGGGAAGACGCCTGGACGCGCAAAAGTTATTGGCGGAAATCACGCTGAACATAAAGCACAAATACTACCCAGCGACGCACATCGCCGCAGCGTATGCAGCCCTCGGCGATAAAGACAAAGCGTTCGAATGGCTCGACAAGGCGTATGAACACAGGGACTGGGGCTTAGTCCTGCTCAAGGTTTATCCCATCTTTGATAGCCTTCGCGCTGATCCGCGCTTCGCAGAGTTGTTGCAGCGGATGAATTTTTCTGGCTGACGCGGACAAAGAGTCCGGAAAGTCTGCGCGCTAAGCTTCGGCGGACGGACGTTACATCGCATTCTTCTCAGCACTCATCAACGAAAACGTAAGCGATATTCTTTCCCGGCCTTCAGCTTCAACCTGACCAATCCAGCAAGTGTCGCGACATTGGTTAAACGCTGGCCGCTTTCAGTTACAGCCACAAGCTGCTGTCCACGCGGCAAGCGCACTTTGTATTCGCCCGGCACGTCTGGCCGCAATACCGCCAGCGTTGCTTTACCTGCCGCCCACTGCAAATCCACACCGATGGCGCCGCGCGCGCGCAAGCCTTTGAGCGAACCTGTCGGCCAGGCTTTGGGCAGGGCGGGGAAGAGGTGCAATTCGCCCGCGTGGCTTTGCAACAGCATCTCGGCCATCCCTGCGGTACCGCCAAAATTGCCGTCAATCTGAAAGGGCGGATGATTGTCGAAGAGGTTCGGGTGCGTGGATTTCGCCAGCAACGCCACGATGTTTTCATAAGCCGTATCGCCTTCTTCCAGCCGCGCCCAGAAATTGATGATCCAGGCGCGGCTCCAACCCGTATGGCCGCTGCCCGCCTGCAAACGGCGTTCGAGCGTGGTGCGCGCCGCTTTGGCGAGTTCGGGCGTGCCACGCAGCGTGATCTGATTGCCGGGATGCAATGCGAAAAGTTGTGAGATGTGGCGATGGCCGGGATCGGGTTCGTCATAATCAGCCAGCCATTCCTGCAACTGGCCGTGTTTGCCGATTTGCAGCGGCGGCAATTTGGCGCGCGTGGCGGCGACGCGCTGACGAAACTCGGCATCAATGCCCAGCACTTCGCTGGCTTCGATGACACGGCTGAAGAGGGCGTGCGTGATTTCTGTATCCATCGTCGGCCCCATACACAACTTGCCAATCGCACCGTTGGGCAATTGATAGCGGTTCTCCGGCGAGATCGAAGGCCCGGTGATCAGATGGCCTTTGCCATCATCAACCAGATAATCCAGCAGGAATTCCGCCGCCTCTTTCAGCACCGGATATGCGCGGCGTTGTAAGAAGGCGCGGTCGAGCGTGAAGGCGTAATGCTCCCACAGATGCAAACTCAACCACGCCGCGCCCATCGGCCAGAGGCCCGACCCTACGCCATCAATCGGCACCGCGTGGCCCCAACCGTCGGTGTTGTGATGCAACACGAAGCCGCGCGCGCCATAGAGTTCGTGCGCCACGCGCCGCCCGTCTTCGCGCGCCTTGTCCAACAGATCGAACAGCGGCTCGTGCAATTCGGAAAGATTGCAGACTTCGGCGGGCCAGTAATTCATTTCGGTGTTGATGTTGATCGTATATTTGCTGTCCCACGACGGCGCGAGTTGCTCGTTCCAGATGCCCTGCAACGTGGCGGGCAGCGTGCCGGGGCGGCTGCTCGCCATCAGTAGGTAGCGGCCAAATTGAAAGTACAACGCAACCAGCGCCAAGTCGGTCTGGCCCGCCTGCACACGCGCTAGTCTTTCATCCGTAGGAAGGGCGTCCGTCGGCAAATCCGGCACAGGCGCATCCAGCGTGAATTCCATACGGCGGAACAAACGTTGATGGTCGCGGATGTGCGCGGCGCGCAATTGTGCGAAAGGCTTTTGCGCGGCGGCCAAATCTTTCTCACAACGCGCCAGCGGGTCGGCGTGGCGGTAATTGGTCGCGGCGGCTAGCAACAGCGTCACGGCGTCGGCATTCTCGACGATGACTTCAGTATCTTCGACGCGCGTGCGTCCGCCGGTGGCTTGCACGTGCAGCACGGCGCAATACTTGACGCCGACGGGGCGCTCCCCTTGATGGCGTTCGTCACGCACGATGGCCTCGCCTTCCAATATCACCTGGCCGGGCACGACGCGATTGGGCGCGACGGTGCGCGTGCGGCTGTCGCTTTCGCGCGTGAGTGTGGCCTTGAATGAAAGTCGTTTGGGTTGATCGCAGGTCAGCCGCACGACGATGACTTGATCTACCGCCGTGCTGAAAACCTCGCGGGTGAAATGCGCGCCGCCGCTCGCGTAAGTGATGCGCGCGCTGCCGCTGTCCAAATCGAGTTCGCGCCGGTAATCGCTGAACTGCTCTTGCCCGCTAAACCGCAAGGTCAGATCGCCCAGCGTTTGATAGGGCGGCATACGTTTGGGCACGGCGATGAGCGTGCGTTCGGCCAGTTGCTCGGCTTCGCGCAATTGCCCGGCAAAAAGCAGGCGGCGCACTTCGGCCAGATTTTGGTTGGCGGCGGGATTGTTGCGGTCGCGCTTTTCGCCCGCCCAGACGCTGTCTTCATTGAGTTGAATGCGCTCGACTGGCGCGCCACCAAAGACCATCGCGCCCAAACGGCCATTGCCGAGCGGCAAGGCTTCGACCCATTGCAGAGCGGGTTGGCGGTACCAGAGCAGGTTGGGGGAATTGGGCGGCACAGGCGTATTGGCCGGGACGAATTCAGCCAATGCCGTGGAGGCCGCGCCGAGGCCGAGCAGCTTGAGCGTAGTGCGGCGTGAAAGGTGGCGATGTTTCATAGAGTTCCTGTGTGATGGATTTTTGAGCGTGAACGGGCGATATGCTAACCGAATTGGCGGAGAACGAATAGCGCGCCAGCCCTGGGTACGCACCGCTGCCAGCGTGCGGGCTTGGCACTAGACGGAATAAGGCCGAAGGGGTTTCCTTTCAGCCTCAGTTAGTCTTACGCCACACCTGCACGCTGGCAGCGGTGCGTACCCAGGGCTGCCTTTACTGCCCCCACCCCACATGGATAATGGATGCCGCATTTCCAACCACACAAAGAGATTCACGAATGAGCAATCAAGCGGATGTTCTGATCATTGGCGGCGGCCATAACGGTTTGGTCACGGCGGGTTACCTGGCGCGCGCTGGGTTGCGCGTCACCATGCTCGAACAGCGCGCGGTTGTCGGCGGCGCAAGCGTGACCGAAGAACCCTGGCCGGGCTTTAAGGTCTCGACACTGTCCTATCTGTGTTCGCTGCTGCAACCGCGCATCATCAACGATCTGGAGTTGGCGAAATACGGCTATCACATCTACCCCAAAGACCCGTCGTTTTTTACGGCCTATCCCGATGGGCGGCACATCTTCTTTTATCAAAGCATGGCCAAGACGGTCGCCGAAATTGCCAAGTTTTCCAAACACGATGCCGAGGTCTATCCGCAATATGAGGAAGAGTTGGCGCAGTTGGCCGAGTGGGTCGAATCGTTGTTGCTCGAAACGCCGCCGAACATCGTGCGGCGCAAGTTGGGCGATTTGCTGCAAATGGGCAAGCTGGGGTTGAACACTTTGAAGCTGGGTGATGCCGGATTGGTGCGCATGGTCAAAGTGATGACCCAGAGCGCCAAAGAATTTTTGCAAGAACGCTTCGAGTCCGAAGAGATCAAGACAACGCTGGCGACTGATGGCGTGATCGGCACGAATGGCGGGCCTTCGACGCCGGGGACGGCTTACATCCTGTTGCATCACGTGATGGGCGGGGCGGCGGGTGCGCGCGGCCTGTGGGGTTTTGTGCGCGGCGGGATGGGCGCGATCAGTCTGGCGTTGGCGCAATCGGCCCAAGCCAAAGGCGCGGTGATTCGCACCAATGCGGGCGTTGAACGGATTCTGATCAAGGACGGCAAAGCCTACGGCGCGGTGCTGGCGAATGGCGAAGAGTTCACCGCCAAAGTCGTGGTGTCGAACGCCGAGCCGAAACGCACCTTTTTGCAGATGGTGGAAGCGAAGCATCTCGAAGACGATTTCCGCCAGAGCATCGAGCATTTTCGCTGCGAAGGCTCGGTGGTGAAAATCAATCTGGCGCTCGACGGTTTGCCCAACTTCACGGCCTTCCCGAATAAGTCTGACAAAGAGGTCAATCTGCCGCATCGCACGACGATGCACGTTTGTCCGACGATGGATTACGTAGACCGCGCTTGGGAAGACGCTTTGCAAGGTCGGCTCTCGACGCGCCCGATGCTGGAATGCACGATCCCGTCGGTCTATGACGATTCGCTGGCGCCGCCGGGCCGGCACGTGATGAACATCTTTGCGCAATACGCGCCGTACAAATTGAAAGAGGGCGAGTGGACGCAGGCGTTGAAAGACGCATTCGCCGACCGCTGTCTGGATGCCTTTGCCGAATACGCGCCGAACATCAAAGACATCATTTTGCACCGGCAGGTGATCTCGCCGCTCGATATGGAACAGGAATACGGTCTGACCGGCGGCAATATCTTCCACGGCGACATGAATCTGGATCAGTTGTTCTTTTTGCGTCCGGTGGCGGGTTGGGCGAACTATCGCACACCGATTCGCGGTCTGTATTTATGCGGCGCTGGCACGCATCCGGGCGGCGGCGTGATGGGTGCGCCGGGTTTCAACGCGGCGCGTGAGATTTTGAAAGACCTGAAATGAAGACGATTCTTTTGCTGCTTGCTTCCAACGTCTTTATGACGTTCGCTTGGTACGGTCATCTGCGGTTCAGGGGGATGGCGTTGTGGAAGGCGATCCTCATCAGTTGGCTGATTGCTTTGCCGGAGTACGGCTTGCAAGTGCCTGGCAACCGCTTCGGCTATGGGCAATTCACGGCGGCGCAATTGAAGATGATGCAGGAAGTCATCACGCTGACGGTCTTTTGTGTGTTCTCGGTGTTGTATTTGAAAGAGCCGCTCAAATGGAACTACCTCGTCGGCTTCGCCATGATTCTGGGCGCGGTCTTTTTTGTTTTCAAAGAATGGTAACAACAAATGGTACCAACAGGGGGAACTGAGATGGATGCTGCAACGATTGGGTTCGTAGTTTTGGCGGTGATCGTGTTGTTGATTGTGGCGCGCGTGGTCTATCGCCTGCTGCTGGGCGAATCCATGACCGAAGCCCTGATTGACCGCGACAACCGGGCGGCGGCGATTGCGTTGGGCGGCTTTTTGCTCGGCGTGATCCAGGTCATCATTCCGGTGTTGAGCGCGCCGAGCCATGCGTTTTGGAACGATGTGACCAGCGTCGCCAGTTACGGCGTCGGCGGTATCGTCGCGATGAGCGTGACAGCATTGATTTTTGAGCAATACAGCAAATGGACGGGCGTCGCCTTGAACGAACAGATTCGCGCGGGCAACGTCGCCGCCGGAATTTGTGCGGCGGGCATGTACCTGGCCGCCAGCGAAATCGTCGCCGGCGTCTTGACCGGCGATGGCGGTAACCTGGCTGTCACAGTCGTTTTTTGGTTAGCGGGAACCGTAGCCTTGTTGGTGCTGACGCATCTGTTCCGGCAACTGACGGCGTATGACGACGCCGATCTGATTAACGCGGGCAACATTGCGGCGGCCTGTGGTTACGCGGGTTTGGTGGTCGCCATTGGAATGATGACGGGGTATGCGGTCTCGGGTACGTTTGTCAGCTATGCCAGCGCCTTCACGGATTTCGGCAAAATGTTGTTAGTGGTGCTGGTGCTCTATCCGGTGCGGCAGATCATCGTGCAGATGCTGTTTCTGGGCGGCGGCTTCAGCTTGCGCAACGGGCGGCTCGACAGCGAGATTGCGACGGACGGCAACGTCGGCGCGGGATTGTTGGAGGCCGTCGGTTATTTCGCGGCGGCCCTGGTGGTCACGCGGCTTTTTTGAAAACAGTACCGCGCGCGTGAGCAAGCGGTGCGTCAAGTTAGGCCTGGTGGCACAAATTGAACACGGAAACACAAGCTGGGACGGTACCGCGCGCGTGAGCAAGCGGCGCGTCGAGTTAAGCCTGTTGGCACAAATGCCCAAACACCGCTTGCTGACGCGCGCGGTACCGTCCCAGCCTGACCGTCTCATTGCACACGCAAACCAATGCGGCGGCGCTATTCGACCACGCGATAAACCTTGCCTTGCCAAACCACCGTGACGCGCTGGCCCAGCGCGAAGAAATCGGCCAGCTTCGGCGTTTGGTTGATGAGCTTGAAATACTCGTCGCTGGCGAATTTCAAACTGACTTCAGGCAGCTTGGCGTCGGCCTTGAATTCGCTGTCCGTCCAGACGCCGTCGCGCAGATAAAACGTCTTGCCTGCGACTTGGCGCATGGCGTCATTGGCGGACGGATTCGTCAGCACGACTTCAGACCGTTCCATCTCAGCCTTTTGTTTGCTGGCTTTGACGGCGGCCTCGCCTGAGGTCGCACCCATCGGAGCGGCAGGTGCGATGGTCACAGCCTCGGTCATGACCCGGCCTCCGCTCCCCGCATCTGCGCGATTCGCACGGCGCGGACTCGGCGGCGGCATCGGCATACGCTCACTGACTTGCATTCCAGGCTCCAACACCAACGCTGATGTATAGGGCGTCACGATGCCGTAACGCGTGCCCAACGCGACAATCTCATCGCGCAATTCCTTATTCTCGCCGTTAAGCCGAATCTGATCGAGCAAATGACCGACGCGCCGCATGGCCCACAGATGCGCCAGGAATTCGTGGTCGCGCTCGGTTTCGGGGAACTTCAAATCGTCGTAAACGAAACGCCGTTCGCGCCCCGCCACCTTGCCCGTCAGCGTTAATTTGAAATCCGCCTTGGGCCGATAGCGCCCGACCAGCACCTGTTGCGCGCCGTGGAAGAGATCGGGCAGCGCGCGCGGATAGAGCAATTCGGTTTCGCTGCCGCCCCAATCCAGTTTCAGATCGCTCAGCACCGGGTAATTCACTTTCGAGAAAAAGCTCGACACCTTGAGTTCGATGTCTTCCTTAGGTTCGATGTAAGTGACCGCGCCGCGCCCTTCGCCCGCCAGCCCGTCCAACAGCAGCGTGTTGATGTCGTAGCCCACCCCAAACGTAAACAGCCGCGCGTTGCTGCGATTGGCCTCTTTGGCATTGCTCATGATCTTGCTGGCGCTGGTCGTGCCCACGGTCGGCTGACCGTCGGTCAACAGCACAACCATTTGCGGACGTTCGCTGGCGGGCAATTGTTTGAACGCCGCCAGCAGCGCGTCGTTGATGTTCGTGCCGCCGGTGGCTTTGAGACGCTCGATGAATTCGAGCGCCTGTTTTTTGCCGTTGGCATCGGCGTTGAGCAGGCGTTCGCTCAGCAAATGCTCTTCGCCCGCGAAAGAGACGATGTTGAAACGGTCGCGTGCATTCAGCGCATTGACGCCGAAGCACAACGCTGCCCGCGCCTTTTCCAGCTTCCCGTCATCCGCCATCGAACCCGACGTGTCGAGCACAAAGACGACCTCTTTGGCCGCGACGGCTTTCTCATCCAGTTCGGCCTTGGGCGCGAGCAGCAGCATGAAATAGCCCTCCTTGCCCGGTTCGCGGTAGGTCAGCAGCGACGCGCCGAATTCCTGTTCGGACAACGTATAAAACAGTTGCAGGTCGGGTTGCCCGCTGGTGGCGCGCGTCTCGAACGTGATGCGCGCGCGCCGTTCGCCGTCGCGTTTGACTTCGATCTCGTGCGAAGGCGAGTAAATGCCTTTGAGCGCGATGCGCGAGACGATTTCGATTTCGCCCGCAACGACACCAACGTTCGGACGCGGCTGCGGCATCCGCGTTGAATCCTGCTCGCCGTCTTCTTGCATACGGCGAATCGGCGGCATTGGGCGCGGGATGGGACGCGGCCCTGGCAGCGGGCGCGGCACATCATTGATGAATCCGTTCGCGCGCCAGCCCGTGCCGAGCGGATAGCGATAGCCCACCGTGCCCGCGTCACCGGTCAGCACCTGGCTATAGGTCAATTCGATTTTCTTTTCGCTGTGCGGCCCGATGGGGAAGACGCTGGCCTGAAACAGATTCTTGCCCGCATATTCGAGCAAGGCCGGATCGCGGCGTGTGCGCACGATGTTGTCATAAATGCGCCGGGCTTCTTCACGTGCGCGGAATTCGCCGACGAGCCGTTTGTCGCCATCCCACATCGCAAACTCACTGATCGAAACGCCGTCGGGCAGCGGGAAGAAATAGGTGCCCTCCAACGTGTAAGGCGACTCGTTGACGAAGACCTGTTCGACGTGCGTGACGGCGGCCTGATCGGTGATTTTGGTTTTGAGGTGAATGCTGCGGACGCGCAACGGCTGCTGCCATTCGGGCGGCGCGCAACGCGGCCCCGGCACGTCGCACGGGCGCGGCAGGATGATGCCTTGGGCTTGAATAAGAGTTGCGACACAAAACAGTAAAGCCAGCGTGCCGAGCCACTGTGCCAATGTGCGTGATGCTTTCATAACTGCCTCCATTAAGAATCAAAGCCGAGCGGGCCAATCGGGGTTGTTGTGAGAACGGCAACCGCGGGTGGTCTTGCAGTCTGGATACGCAGCGCTTCCGGCGTGCGGGCGTGGCAGCGGGCGGCAGAATGCCGAAGGGATTCCTTTTAGCCGCAGTCGGTCTGCCGCCAAGCCTGCACGCTGGAAGCGCTGCGTATCCAAGTTGCGATCTCTCCAGGGCTTTTGCAAAGTCGCTAGCGAGAGCGCGCGAATGGTTCGACCGATTCCTGATTCCCGGTTCCTGATTCCCGACAAATGGAAAATCAGCCGGTATTTTCAGTTTGTCAGGAATCAGGAACCGGGAATCAGGAATCGGTCAAAGGTCTTGGGCGGATGTTTTGAGGACTTTGCAAAAGCCCTGGTGCCCTCGCTTCCAATGTGCCTGCGGATTTGCAGAATCAATGCGAGTGCGCATAATACGCCGCATCGAGTTTCTTATGCTGCGTTTCAACCCAAACATCCTGTCGCGTGTGCGCGCTTTATTCTTATTGCTGATGCTGGTCAGCGGCTGGGGCGCCGTGCCGCTGGCGCTGGTCATGCCGGAGCCGGTCACGTGCGGGATGATCTGTTGCGAAGACGCCGGGGTTTGTTATTGCACTCATCCGCACCACGCGGCCCCAAGTTCCGAAACGCAAATCAGCCGCAGCAGCCGTGATTGCGTCGAACGCTGTGCCAGCGTCGCGCCCGTCTCCATTAAGTTTTCCGCCGCGCGTCCAGGCTCGCCGCTCTTGCAGCTTTTGACTGGCGGCCTCACGCCGTTGCCTGAAAGCGACGCGCCTACCATCCAAACCCGCCTGCTCACTTGTGACCGCGCGCCACGCGCGCCGCCGGTTCATGGTTCAGTCTGACAATCCGCCTCAATTGCAATGACGCGCAACCCTGCGCTGCCTGTGTGGGCAGCGGCGCCAGTCCATGGTCTTTACGCTTTGCCACCATTGCGTGAGTTCGTGGCTGACGTGTCATGCCTGCGCGATTGCAAATCCTGATTCAGTCTATTGACAGCACCCGCGCCGCCCGGTTCGCCCCAGGCCCGCGCCTGCCTGTCAGTTGCAGCTACCGTGGAGAAACCATGAACCAAATCAATTACCGTCGTTTGCAATGGCGAGCCGGTGCTCGCTCGCTCCTTGTCTTTTGCCTGCTGAACTGTTGGTGCGGCCTGAGCCAGGCGCAGCAATCCATCACCTCCGCCACGCTCAGTGGCCGGGTCGAAGACGCCAATGGCGCGGCCCTCGGCGGCGCGACCGTCGTGGCGGTCAAGCTCGATCAAAACCAAACCACGACTGCCGCCAGCGATGCGCAGGGGCGCTTTCGCTTTCTCTATCTGCCGGTCGGGCGTTATGAGATCAAAGTCGAGAGCAAGGGGTTCGCGCCGTTCACCCAACAATTGACGCTGACGGTCGGGCAAACGCTGGATTTGCCGCTCAGACTTGCGGTCGCCGGGGTGACGGCCAAGGTCGAAGTCAGAACCGAACCGCCCATCGTCGAAACCGTGCGCACGCAATTGGCCGAAACGGTGCGGCCCGCTGAGATTGATAACCTGCCGCTCAATGGCCGCAATTACCTTGATCTGGCGGCGCTCACCCCCGGCGTCACGCGCGCCAATCCGGTCGCCAATCAGCGTTTTGCCGAAACCTCCGCCGTGCCCGGCACGCAGCTCAACATCGCCGGGCAACGCAACATCAATAACGGTTTCGTGATTGATGGCCTCTCCGCCAACGATGATGCCGCCGATTTGCCCGGCACGTTTTTCAGCCAGGAGGTCATCAGCGAATTTCAGGTCATCACGTCGGGCGGTATTGCCGAATACGGGCGCGCTTCTGCCGGCATCATCAACGTCGCGACGCAATCCGGCACGAATGATTGGCGCGGGCGGGCGTATGGCTTTTTGCGCAACAAACGCACCGATGCGCGCAATCCGCTGTCCATCACGCCCGCTCCGAATAAGCCGGGGCAATTGCTGAAAGACCCGCTGACCCAGGCGCAATACGGCTTGAGCGTGGGCGGGCCGCTCAAACGCGACCGCACTTTCCTCTTCGGCAATTTCGAGCAGACCAATTTGCACAACGCCGTCGTGCTGACGATCCTGCCCGCGAACGTGACGGCGATTAACAACGTGCTCGATCAAATCCGCTACGCCGGGCCGCGCGTTTCGACGGGCCTCGCGCCCACTGGCTATTACACGACCAACTTTCTGCTGCGCGGCGATCATCGCCTCAACGCAGCGAATTTGCTGACGGCGCGCTACAGCTTTTACGACATCGAGAGTTTGAATGCGGGCGGCGTCGGCGGCTTGAATGCCGTCAGCCGGGGCACGGCGCTTGCCAACCGCGACCAAACGCTGGCTGTCAGCGAAGTGGCCTGGCTCAACGATCACATGGCCAACGAGGCGCGCTTCCAATTCACGCGCAGCCGTCTGGCCGCGCCCGCGAACGATCTGACTGGCCCAGCCATCACGATTTCCGGCGTGGCGAATCTGGGCACTTCGACTTCATCGCCGACCGGACGCGACCTCGATCTATACGAATTCGTGGACAACCTCACCGTGCAGCGCGGCGCGCATTCGTTCAAATTCGGCGCTGACGTTCTTTACAACCGCGTCAACATCACCTTCCCCGGCGCGCTACAAGGCGTTTATACCTTTCAATCGCTGGCGACGTTTCAGACTGGCCGCTACACGACGTTTCAACAAGCCTTTGGCGCGCCGAGCCTGTTCCAATCGAATCCAAACCTCGGCGTGTTTGCGCAAGATGAATGGCGCGTGCGTCCGGGGCTGACGATAAACGCCGGGCTGCGGTATGACCTACAGTTTCTGCCTGATCCGATCAAGACCGACACCGGCAACATCGCGCCGCGCCTGGGCCTTGCCTGGTCGCCCGGTGATCGCAAGACCGTCATCCGCGCCAGCTACGGGCTATATTACGAACGCCTCCCGCTGCGCGCGACTTCCAACGCGTTGCAACGCGACGGCACGAAATACAAAGTCGCGCAATTCTCGTTCGGGCAAGCAGGCGCGCCCGTTTTTCCAAACGTCGCGACGGCCTTTCCAACCGGCTTTCTGCCCAGCATCACGACGATTGACCCGCAGATTGAGAACGCCTATACGCAACAGGCTAGCTTGCAGCTTGAACGCGAGTTGACGGCGAATACCTCACTGGCGGTCGGCTATCTGCACACGCGCGCGTTGCACATCATCCTGTCGCGCAACGCGAATGTGCCGACACTGACAGCGGCACAGGCGGCGGCGCAGGGCGTGGCGAATCTGGGCCGCCCGAATCCGAACTTCGGCAACATCAGCCGCTATGAAAGCTCAGGCAATTCCGATTACAACGGGCTGACGGTTTCGCTGAATCGGCGCTTCCAGAAATGGGTTGGGGGGCGGTTGTCGTATACGTTCTCGAAAGCCATAGACAACACGGGCACGGCGTTCTTCTTCACCCCGCAGGACAATTTCAATCTGCGCGACGATCGCGGGCGCAGCGACAACGACCAGCGGCACGTGTTGGCCGTGAGCGGCACATTGGCCGTGCCGGGCAAGGGTGGCGACAGCGTCTGGCGACGTGTCGTCGCGGGCTTTCAGTTAAGCCCGATCTTCCGCTACGGCTCGGCGCTGCCCTTCAACATCGTGACTGGCGGAGATCGTAACAACGACACGAACACGAACGACCGCCCGCTGGGCGTCGGGCGCAACACCGGCAAAGGTTTCGATTTCGCCTCGTTCGATCTGCGCTTGAGCCGCCGCCTGAAATTCACCGAGCGGTTGGGCCTGGAAGTGATCGCGGAAGGTTTCAATCTGTTCAACCGCGCCAATTTCCAATTGCCGAACGGGACGATTGGGACGGGCGCCACGCCGAATGCGACGTTCGGGCAGCCGACCAGCGCGGCTGATCCGCGCCAGATTCAGTTCGGACTGCGGCTTTCGTTCTAGTACTCCATCAAGCTGTAAGTGATGGATGCTGAGAGCGCATCCGGGATGTAGGGCGGGATTAAATCCCGCCCTACATCCCTCATTTTCAGCTTGATGGAGTACTAGAGCGGTTTGCAGTTGCGTTTACGGGAGTCAGTTGACGTGGG
>JACPYM010000138.1 GCA_016196035.1 Acidobacteriota bacterium
CGCGTCAGCGACGCTTGAATTCAGGCGTCGCTGACGCGACGCGGAACCGTTGCCAAGCTTTCCCGGCGTTGAAACGCCGGGCTAAAATCGGGTCGCCGCTACGCGGCTGCAAAACCACAGCTTTACATTTTTACCACTACCAAACTGTAAAGCCCAAACTGATGCCTGAATCCCGGTGCCTGACTCCTGATACGCTAAAAATGATGGCTGATTTTTTGCTTGTCAGGAGTCAAGCACCGGGATTCAGGCATCAGTTTGGTACCCGCTGGCCTTTGTTGCTCTTCAATTTTGGAGCTACTGAAGACTGACTACTGCCCGTGCCGCGCTTTCCACGCTTTCACATACCGCTCCGTCTTCGGATTGGCCTCGTTCCATTTCGGTTCGGTCGCGTTGTCGGCGATGGTCAGCAGGGCCAACGCGACCATGCGGTTGGTCTGGGCGAGATTGGGATAATTGATCTTGTCCCAATGATCGCCCACTTGATGGTAATCGGGAAAGATGAACGCGACACAGAGCGTGTGCGCGGGCACGCCCTGATCGGCCAGCGCCTGATTGTCGCTGCGCCCGAAAAACGAATCGCTGTTTTGCGGGTGCTTGTAAACGCGAATGCCGGTCAGTTCGCCCGCCTTTTCAAAAATCGGGCCGACATCGGTGTAATCGAAGCCGGTCAGCGTGGCTGTGCCCGTGCGGTCGCCTTCGCTGTCATCGGTGCGGCCTACGTGTTCCAGATTCACATCGGCAACGGTCTTTTCAATCGGGAAGATCGGATGGCGGCCATAGTAACGCGAACCCAGCAGGCCTTTTTCTTCGCCAAAGACGGTCATAAAAAGAATGCTGCGTTTGGGGCGCTCTTTGAGTTTGGCCAAAGCCGTGGCGAGTTCAATGACTGACACAGTGCCGCTGCCGTCATCATTCGCGCCGTTGTTGATGCGGTCGCCTTCGCCGCTGGCGCGCACACCGAGGTGGTCGTAATGCGCGGTGACCAGCACGCAGGTGTTTTGCAACACCGGGTCAGCGCCGCGCAGCAACGCGACGACATTTTTCAAATTGACCGGCTCGTCCTGTTTCAGCGCCAGCTTGAGCGTCAGCTTGGCCGTCGTTTCTCCGGCAGGCAAAGCATCAATCAGTTTGACGGCTTCGGGCGACTGAAGTTGCAACAGAGCAATGCCGGCGTTGCCCGCTGCTTCAGGATCAAGCAAGCGCCGCGCGCCGACGCCGCGCCCATTCGCCGACGCACGATCCAGCATGACAAAGAGCGCCGGTTTCGCTTCGAGCAACTTGCCCAGCGTCTCGCGGCTGTTCACCTGCGTCGCCGTCACGATCAGCACCCGGCCCGCCAGTTGTTCGGGTTTGAAGGCGGCCAGCGCTTCCGCCGCTTGCGTGTCGAGCCTGACGACGCCGGCTTGCGCGATGTCGTAAGCACGCACGCCAATCATCGTCACCTGATTGGCGGCGACAGCGATTTGCTGTTCGGCGTTTTGCACGGTCAGGGCAAAGCTGTTTGGGTCAGGCTCGGCCATACGCCAATGCGCAATTTGAAAATACGATTTCTGTCCCGCGGCATCAGGGTCGCCCACTGGTTCAAGACCCGCGCGGCGGAACTGCGCGGCGATGTATTCCGCCGCAATGTCCAAGCCACGCGAGGGTGTATCGCGGCCTTCCAGCAAATCTGAAGCGATGAACGACAGATGCCCGCGCAACGAATCTGCTGAAATACTGTCGAGCACAGCCTGCACGGCTGGCGCGATGGCCGGCGCGGGTGTGGGCGCGGGCTGCGCCGCCGCTTTGGCCTCTGGCGGGGAGGGTTTGTTTTGGGGTGCGGCACTGGCAACGTTCGCCCCGCTCAACCACGCCATCCCTAAGCTCGAAGCCAGCACGAGCGCCACGCAAATAAAGCGCGCTGAGACAGGGCGCGCCAATGTTCGAAGATTCATCTTGTTCTGCTTCCTTTTTGTATGACGATGTCGGGGCGGCTTCGTTCAACCGCCTGGGTGATCGAAATTCCCGCTTCGTAACGGTTCTATAAACCATCCCGCCGGAGAAGAAAAGCCAGCGTCAAGCGCCGCGCGCCTTGCTTGACAGACACACGGCCAATGCCTAAGATTCGCCCCGTCTTTGCGGCACATTCTCTTGCAGTTGCAAAGCGTTCTTTGCCGGATGGTGTAATGGTAACACGCCTGACTCTGGATCAGGATAGTCTAGGTTCGAGTCCTAGTCCGGCAGTAAAATAGCGGACTGAAATCAATCACGATTTCAGTCCGCTTTCATTTTGCGGCAACGGATGATCGGGGCATTCTCCATTCTCTGGCAGCGGAAATAGCTTCACAGCGGGTAGCACCCTGCCAGAGAATGGAGAATGAGGAATCACAGCCATCCTTATCGCAGTCGTCCTTATTTCAGCACGCGCCGAAACAACGCAATCGCTGCCGCAAACGCCTCGTCCGTGCATTCCGGGTCATAGGCCGCCCGGTCATCGCGCATAAAACCATGATCCGCCGGAAAGAGCCGCGCCTCATATTTCACGCCCGCCTGCGTCAACGCCGTCTCAATCACCGCGCGCCCCGCCGCCGGAATCAAGGGGTCGAGCGCGCCGAACACCAGCAGCAATTCGCCACGAATTTGTGCGGTTTGTTCGAGCGAGCCAGCCTGTTCGCCCAGCCCCAGCTTGCCGTTGTGCAACCAGGTCGGATAGAAGCAACTCGTTGCCTTGATTTCCGGTTGCAGCGCCGCGCGAAAGGCCGAATGCCCGCCCATGCAAAATCCGCCCGCGCCAAGCTGCCCCGGCAATACGTTTGGGTGTTGTTGCAAGTATCCGATGACCGCGCGGCAATCTTCATCAAAATGCGCGATGGGCGTCGCCAGTTGATTGCGCGCACCACGGGCGCGGCCTTCGTCATCCTGATTCAAGACGGTGCCAGCCGGTTCCAGACGATGAAAGAATTCGTGCGCCGCCACGACGAAGCCATACCCCGCCAGCCGCGCGCAGGCCCGCGCCATCGCCCCGCTCAATTGAAAGATGTCCGAGAAATAAACGACACCCGGATATTTCCCGGCGGCGGCGGGTTGCGTCAACAGCGTGCGCATCTGTTTGCCCGCGACTGCGATTTCCACGTATTCAGCTTTGATTTGCATCTCGGTTCTTCAGTACCTGGCTTTTACGCAGCGGAAGCCCACATTCGAACTGCCGCTGTCCACCGCGCCCTTGCCGCGACTGCCGACCAAGTAGCGCACGCAATACTGATCACTGCACAAAAACGAACCGCCCTTTTGCACGCGCTTCGGCACGCCCGGCTCCTGCGGATCAAGGCTGTCGGACGGGCCTTGCGGATTGCGCGCCGTACCCTGGGCGGCCTGTTGTTCAAAGTAATCGGGGCGGTACCAATCCGCGCACCATTGCCAGACGTTGCCGCCCACGTCGTAAAGCCCAAATTTATTGGGCGGAAAAGCTTTGACCGGCGAAGTCGCGGCGAAGCCATCCTCGACCAGATTCCTGTTTGGGAATTGTCCTTGAAAGATGTTGGCGGGCCAATGTCCGCCGGGTTTCA
Source organism: Acidobacteriota bacterium (assembly GCA_016196035.1). NCBI lineage: Bacteria > Pseudomonadati > Acidobacteriota > Acidobacteriota bacterium. The sequence continues at coordinate 3,546 of JACPYM010000138.1, forward strand.
GCTCATTGCCCCACGCATAGAGTTTGCGATCCAGTCCGCCGCGCGCGGCAAATTCATACTCCGCCTCGGTCGGCAAGCGCTTGCCCGCCCATTTGGCATAAGCCACGGCGTCATCCCAGGCGACGTGCACGGCGGGATGATTCTCGCGGCCTTTGGTCGAACTGCCAGGGCCTTCGGGATGTTTCCAACTCGCGCCTTTGACGTACTTCCACCAGGCATACGGATTGTCGAGCGGGATCTGCTCTTTGGGTGGCGAGAAGACCGCCGAGCCGGGCACCAGATTTTCGGCGGGCGCACCGGAGAAATCTTTGGGATCGGGCTGGCGCTCGGCTATCGTTTTATAACCCGTCGCTTTGACGAATTGCTCGAACTGCGCATTGGTGACCGTGGTTTCATCCATCCAGAAACCATCCACCGTGACCAGATGCACGGGCAGCGCATCCGGCATCTCGCATGTCTCGCAACCCATCCAGAATGTCCCGCCGGGAATCCAGACCATGCCTGCGGGTGTGGGGCCGGGCGGCGGCGTGGGGTTGATGCCGGTGGCGGCGGCGCTGGCAGCATCAGGTTGCACAGGTGCGGGCGCTGCTGAATGTTGGCCTTCGTGACTGGCTGGGTGCGCCGCTTCAGTTCCTTCACCAGATTGGCGACACGCCGCACCAAGCAGCAAACTAATGATCAGCGCGCCTGCAAGACATATCCTCAGCCCCAACGGGGCGTCATTCGATAGCCCAGGGCAACGCCCTGGGTAACAGAACGGAAATGATATAAGCCCTGAAAGGGCGCAATAGCTCTGGTGGAATTTGACTGCAAAATTTGTATTTCGCCCTTTCAGGGCTTGCGACAACTGCGGGCTTTCCCCAGGGCGTTGCCCTGGGCTTTCATATCTCGCCCCGTTGGGGCTGAACAAGCGACATATGCGTTTGCTTGTGGATGGTTTGGTTTTCGCGAATCGTAGAAGTTGTTTCATGTCGAATTTACTTGGCCGCCGGCACCTTCCATTTTGGATCGGCCACATGCGCCTGTGCCATCAATGCCGCCGCGCGCTTCACCAGTTCAGGCCGGGCGGCAGCCAGACCATGCGTTTCGCCCAGGTCGGCTTTCAAATCGTAAAGCTGCACTGGCCCCGTCAACATTGGTTCGCGGATGGCTTTCCATTGCCCAAAGCGCACCGCTTGGCGGCTACCTTGTTCGTAAAATTCCCAGTACAGATATTCGTGTTGCGGCTGTGGCTTGCGTTGCAACGCGGGCCAGAAGCTGAGCGAATCCAGCCCCGGCGGCAACGGCTGGCCGGTCAGTTCGCAGGCCAGCGCGAAGACATCGCCGAAATAACCGACGTGATCCGACACCGTGCCCGCCTTGATCTTGCCCGGCCAGCGCGCGATGAAGGGGACGCGAATGCCGCCTTCGTACAGCGCGCGTTTGATCCCGCGCAACGGCCCGCTGGCTTTGAAAAAGTCCGGGTTGTTGCCGCCTTCCTGATGCGGCCCGTTGTCCGAAGCGAAGATCACCAGCGTGTTTTGCTCCACGCCCAGCTTGCGCAACTTGGCTAGCAAGCGTCCGACGTCTCTGTCCAGCCGCGCGATCATTGCGGCCTGGCCTTTGTCGGGCGACTTCCAATCCTGGCCGGCGTAATCACCGTACTCGGGCACTTCCTGCCCATCGTGCAAATCGCGGTTGGCTTCGTTGTTGGCGTGCGGCAGCGTGAAGGGCAAATAGAGAAAGAACGGCTTGTGCGCATTCCAATCCAGCCACTCAAAGGCCTTGTCCACGATGACGTCGTGCGAGTATTGCCGCTTCTCTTTGGCGTAACCCGCGCCGTTCGCCTCTTCGCGTTGCGGCACGTTGAGCAGCGGGTAGCGTTCGCTGTTGTGAATCAAGAACGAAGGGAAGTAATTGTGCGCGTGCGTCTGGTTGAGATAGCCGAAGAATTCGTCAAAGCCCTGCTTGTTCGGATGTCCCGGCGTGCCGATTTCGCCCAAGCCCCACTTGCCGAACATGGCCGTGCGATAGCCCGCGTCTTTGAACACTTCGGCCAGCGTCTTGTCTTCGTCGCGCAAGGTCTGCAAGTCGCCCCCACCGTTGCCGCGCACCCAGGTGTGGCCCGTGTGCTGGCCCGTCATCAAGACCGAGCGCGACGGCGCACAGACCGTCGAACCGGCATAAAATTGCGTGAAGCGCATGCCTCCCGCCGCCAGTTTATCCAGGTTCGGCGTCTTGATCTGTTGCTGGCCATAACAACCCAAATCGCCGTAGCCCAGATCATCGGCGAGGATGAACACGACGTTGGGTTTGAGCGGCTGGCCGGCGGGCGTTTGCGTGTGGGCCAGCCACAACGGATTGCTGCCAGCCAATCCCAGCAGCATGAAAAAGAGGGTTCGACGGATTTGCATTGTGCTTGCGACCTAGCGGTTGTGGATTGCAGCAGTGATGTTCACTACGGCTGATGTTAGGGCATCCGGCACGCGTGTCAAGTTGAGGACTATTGACCAGGACTTAGGCAAAGATTTGCCACAGAGGCACAGAGGCACGGAGCAAGACGGAGAACGTTGCCAACACGGTGAAAAAGCTCTGTGCCTCTGTGCCTCTGTGGCTAACTTGTTCGTGGCTTGCGTAAGTCCTGTTGACTTCACTCGGAGGCTGCCTTAAAAGCTTGCTTGTCTTTGCTGGCCGTGTTCCCAACACAAATTTCATCACATCGTCTAGGAGGTTTTCGCTTTGTCACGTAACGATCACAACAAGAGGAAAGGCTATGTCCCGAAGGATGCCCGTTCGTCATCATCATCGGAGTCAGGCATCAACTGGGTCTTTTATGGCGCGCTCTTTCTGATTGCCGTCGCCATCGGCACTTATTTGCTGACGGGCCGTGGCGGTTCTGAAGTCGAAACGCCTTCTGGCTTGAAATACGTTGATCAGAAAGTCGGCGACGGCGCGAGTCCCGCGCCCGGCAAAATGGTCACGGTGCATTACACCGGCACGCTGGAGAACGGCACCCAGTTCGACAGTTCAGTCGGGCGCGGCCAGCCGTTCACCTTCAAAATCGGCACCGGCTCGGTCATCAAAGGCTGGGACGAAGGCGTGATGTCCATGAAAGTCGGCGGCAAACGCAAACTCATCATCCCGCCCGATCTCGGTTACGGCAAGATGGGTAGCCCGCCGAAAATTCCCGGCAATTCCGTTTTGCATTTCGACGTGGAATTGCTCGACGTGAAGTAACGCCAGATAAACATCGGCGCGGCAGTCTCACGCCTTACTTGAAAGGTACACGGATCATGGCTCACGGCATGAACTATTGGACGCTGCTGGTTTTCGCGCCGGTGTTGGTGCTGGTGGGAGTGCTCGGTTTTGTCATTCCCGTCAGCAAGGCGCTGACGAGCGGCGCGGCACCGTACAACATCTTCCACATCATTTTCGGCTTGCTCGGTCTCGCCCTCGTTTGCAGCGGCAATGAAGCGTGGTACCGCGATTTCAATCTCGTTTTCGGTCTGATTGATCTGTATCAAGCCGTCGCCAGTTTCGCCAACCTCTTTCCCAAAGCGCAATTCAAATGGACGCGCGCCGATGACGTCTTGCACGTCGTCATCGGCGCGGCGTTAGTCTTGATCGGGCTTTGCGGCTCTTAGGTCTTCGGGCCTTGTAGAAAGCGCGACGGGCAAGTCCACAGCGGACTGTTAGTCCGCTGTGGACTTGCCCGTGCGCTAATGCCGGAAGCACTCGGCGGACTAACAGTCCGCCGTACATTTTCCCAGGAGGTTCCCATGTCCAAACTCACCCGCCGCGAAATGTTATTGAGCAGCGCGGCCCTGCTGACGACCGCGGCTTCGGAAATCGAAGCCAATGAGATCATCGCCGAGCTGGCCGCCTATGCGCGCCCCGCGCAGGTCGGCAAAGTGGATCAGTTGACCGACAACGTCTACTTTCACCAGGGCAACCTGCTGGCCGGGCATTGTAACAACGGCTGGGTCATCTTTGACGACTATGTGCTGGTGATTGACGCCAATTACCCGTCGGGCGCGCTCGAAATCCTGCCCAAGATTCGCGCGCTGACCGACAAGCCAATCCGCTTCGCCTTTGACACGCATCATCACGGCGACCACGCCTACGGCAATCAGATTTGGGTTGAGAACGGCGCGACGCCCGTGGCGCACACCGGCGTCGTCGAAGAGCTGAAAAAATATGAGCCGGGCCGTTGGGAAGATTCCGCCAAGACGCGCGCCGATGTGCGCGCCAGCAAACTCAAACTGCCCACGTTGCTCTTTCCGCACGAACTGTTTTTTGACGATGGCAAACGCCGCGTCGAATTGCACCACCTGGGCATCGCGCACACGCACGGCGATGCTTTTGCCTGGCTGCCCAACGAAAAGATTTTGTTCTCCGGCGATGCCTGCGTGAATGGCCCCTATAACTTCGTCGGCGACGGTGACACTGAGAAATGGTTGGGCACGCTCGAAGCCGCCAAAAAACTCGGCGCGAAAATCGTCTGCCCCGGCCACGGCCCGCGCGGCATCGAGATTGTTTTGGCCGAACAGCAACGCTTCTTCGCCAGCCTGCGCACCAGCGTCGGCAAACTGGTCAAAGCCAAAAAGGCCGGCGCGCAAATCCGCGACACCGTCACCCAGATCAGCACCGAACTCAAAGCCGATCAAACCATCGCGCGATACGTCGGCACCTCGCTCGCCGCCCAGGTCGAGAAGGTTTACACCGAGATGACCGGCCAGACCTTCCCCGCCGCGCAAAAGTCCGCGCTGAATGCCAAAGACCTGCACGCCCACGCGCACGGACGGACGCACGTGCACTTGGACGATCACGGGCATCTGTATATGCACGCGCATCACGCGTGAACTAGAGGTGTCCTTCAATATTTCGCGTGGGGTCGCAACGTAGCGGGTTAATAAACGGTGTGGCTTGAGTAGCGCAACCCTGCCGAGGTTGCGCGGCTTCCGCACTGGAGCTACTGGAAGCCGGGGTTGAAGTGTCTGAAGCCGCGCAACCTCGGCAGGCATTCGTTTCTACACAAGTCTCTTTGCCCTGCAAGGGCAGCATTCAATAGCCGTGGGCAACGCCCACGGTAGGCCGTCAGCAGGTTCTACGGCCCTGAAGGGGCCGGACTCGACGTCGA
>JACPYM010000139.1 GCA_016196035.1 Acidobacteriota bacterium
AACTCTTTTTGCGCTTTTGCTCCGCTTTGCGTTTTCTGCGAGAAACCTCCGGCCCATTTTCATCCCTCAGACATCGGTGGCCAATCACATCCCGATGACTGGACGGGGCCACCGCCATCCATAAACGATTCATCCGTGTTCATCCGTTGCTTAATATGTCTCCCGTTCTTCCTAGTCGCAAACCCGTCAAATCCCCATCTTCATCCGCCCAGGTGGGCGCTCCCCCGGTTACCGCCAGAGCGGATCATTTACCGGCCAATCTGTGCCTATTTCTCTTCACCCGCCATGGCCGCCAGTTTTGCAAGCCCCGCGCGAATGCGTATCAGCCGCCGGGACAGAAGTTGGAGTGGCTTGGACCCGGTCGCAGCTGCCCGTCTTCTGTACAACTCAATCCCCCGGCAGGCAGCCTCCACGGCAGCGCATAGCGCAGCTAACCCCGCCGGATCATCCGTGGGCATCTGCTGCATCGCCTGGGGCAGCGGCATCTGGTAGCGTGGATGCATCCGCGCCGCGTGAAACTCCCGCTGCAGATCCTGCTGCGTGACCTCCACATACAGCAAAGTCATATTCGCGTTGTGATGCCCCAGTAACTTCATCAGCGCCGGCAAACTCACTCCGGCCCGCAACATCGTCGTGGCGTATGTATGCCGCAACTGATGCGGAACCACGCGCGCCTCAATCCCCACCGCCGCGGCATCGGTGTGCAGTGTTTCCCGCAAGCGATGGAGTAACGCCGCCCGCCCTCCCGGCCGCGGCAACAGATACCGCTCTTCGGCTCCCGGCGGCAACGTGCGCAGAAAACACAACCGTTCCACCAACACTCGCACCTGGTCATCCACCGGAACCCAGCGCTCGCTTTGCGGCTTGCCGTGCGGAACATGCAAGCTCCACCGGTTGTCCCCCAAATGACGCAGACAATCCGCCCGCAGATCGGCACATTCCCCAATCCGCATGCCCGTCAAACGCTGGAGCAGTAATGCGCAACGCAACAGATCGGTCGCCTCGCGCCAACGGCTCTGCAAACGTGCGTCATCCTCCGGGCTCAGCGGACGCGGCAAGCGATGCTCGCGCCGCGGAACATCCGAGCCGCGCAGCAACCCGTTCACCGGCGGCTGCGGCAGTTCCGCCAGCATGTCGAGCAGATTTCGCAATTCGATCACATGGCTAGCGCGAGTGCTGTTCTGCAGCGGCTCACCTCTGAGCGTGCGCCGTTTCCACAAATACTCCAGCCATCCCAGCAGATGTGGATCACGCCGTAACTGCGCCGGCTTACTCACCTCGGGAAAGCTTTGCCGCAAATAGTCCAAAAACAGCCGGACGGCACGTTGATAGTGCCTCATCGTGGCAGGCTGCAGCGTCGTTGCCAGCAGCCGCAGACACGATTCAAGCGCACTCTCCAGCGTCTGTGCCGGTACTTTCATGAACGTGACTCTTTCATGGCTCGGCGATCCTCGGCGGCCCCGTCTGCCTGGCCACTGCCCGCGCATATTCCTCATACACGTCTTGCGGGCTGATCTGGATATAGAGCATCGTCGTCTCGATGTTGGCGTGCCCCATCAAACGCTGCAGCGCCGGCAAACTCACCCCGGCGCGGATCATGTCGCTGCCAAAGTTGTGCCGGAACCGGTGCGGGTTCGCCTTCGCCACCCGCGAGATCACCCGGTGATAGCGGAACAGACGCCGCAACCCGGCCCGCGTCATCGCCTTCCCGCGCGCCTTCCCCTTGAGACTGACAAACACATGCGCGTCGTTGGTCAGCGGACGCTCCGTCTTCAGGTAGCAATCCAACAAACGAGTGGTTTCCGGCGGCAACGGCATCAGCCGCACTTTCCCGCCCTTGCCGTTTACCCGCAGTTGCCCTTCGCTCATCCGCAGATCTTCCAACTCCAGTGCCAGCACTTCCCGCGACCGCAATCCGTTCCACAGCAGCAACCCCACAATGGCGATATCCCGCGCCGTGCGAAAACTCGACCAGAAGCGTTGCACTTGTTCCCGTGACAACGGCTCGATCACCCGCGGCGGCACACGCAGCCGGAAATCGGTAGCCGGCGCTCGCCTCCTGACGCGCCCTCCCGGTGCTGTCCAATAGCGCCGCTGCAGCAGACAGGGCGCATGCGGCATCACGTCTTCCAAGTAAAACCGGAACAGCCGCCGCAACATGGCGGAGCGGCTGTTGATCGTTTCCGCCGATGGGGCTCGCTGCTCTGCCCGCTGCGCCCGCACATAATCCAGCAGTGTCGCTTCGTTGAACTGATTGGCGTCAAAGCGCCTCACGTCCACTCCCGGCTGCTGGTCCCACCAGCGGACAAAATGGAGAAGGGTATGCCCGTAATAGCGCAAGGAGAGTTCCTGCAAGCCGCGCACTCGCTGCACATCCAGAAAACGGTTCGCCCATTCGATCTCCCCGCCCTGCTCATCCACCAGACGGTAGGGCGAACATCCCGCTGTTGCCTCACGGTATTGGACAAAGAACTTCATCGCTGCTCCTGCTCCCATTCGGCCTCATCGAGTAACTGTGAGAACTCCGCCGCGCTTGCTCCCTCGGCAAAGAAACGGTTGGGGTCATAGCCTGCAGGCAGCCTCACCCGCACGACACGCCAAACACCGCCACTCAACCGCTGCCGCCACAAGCGCGCCGCGCGTTGGCCGCTGCCGTTGGCATCTTCGTCCAGACACAAGTAGACCGTCCCTGTGAATTCTGCCCGCAGTTGCCGTTGTTGTTGCCCATTCCAATGGCTGCCTAACAAGGCAACGCTGTAGTCGAATCCGGCCTGCCACAGCGAAGCCAGGTCGAATAAGCCTTCCACCACGATCAGCTTCTGGTTCCGCCGGGCCTGCTTCCATCCGTACAGTCCGCCTTTGCCTCTGGCCAGAAACCGGTGACGGTGACTCGCCGCATCCAGCCCGGCATCCAGGCAGCGCCCATAGATGTTGCAGGTTTCCTCCAACGGGAAGGTGATCGCCCGCCACAGCCGGTCGCGGCCCCACTCGTCGGTAAGCCCGCTGGCGGCGATCGCCTCGCGCCAATGGCCCCGTTGCTCCAGATGGGCCCGCAGACAGCCGCCCGGCGCATATCCGATGCCCATGCGGCTCCAGATCTGCCGGTCCACGATGCCCCGCCGCCGCAAGTAGGTTTGCGCTTCCTCGCTCCAGCGCAGTTGCTCCTGATAGAACTCGCAGGCTTGACGCCATAGCTGCCGGCAGTCTTCCGTGCCTGGTTGGCTTAGGCGGGCCACTGCCGTGCGGAAATCCACACCGTCAAGCAACTGCGCCAACCGGATCACATCGCCGCCCGCTCCGCAGCCGTGGCAATAGAACACATCTTTGTGCCGGTTGACATAGAACGACGGCCGGTTGTCGTGGTGCAGCGGGCAGCGTCCACACACTTCCGCCCCTTCGCTATAGGCGGTTGGTTTCCATCCTTGTTGTTCGAGGTAAGTGAGCAGCGGAATCCTCCGCCGCAAGCGGTTTCTCTGTTCGCTCGTCATGGGGGCTTGGTCTCCGCGATCAGAATACGGCTTGCCGCCTTCCAATCCCAGGCAAACAGGGTGGGTGGTGGCACGATCCAAGACAATCCCACCAATCCCATCATCAGGCTCTCCCAGCGGCGATGGAACCAACGCCTCACTGTGGATGGGTCGATGCTACGCTGCGGGTCGGCGATCTCGGGGATGCATTGCTCTGCTGGTAGTTCCTGCTCCAGCGCCAGTTGCTCGGCTTGCTGGCGCGCCGTCCAACTGTAGTGACCGCCGGGGATCAGCCATCGAGGCAACATCGTGATCGTCCGGTGGCAGGGTTTGCATTTTCCGCGGTGAATGCGAATCGTGCTGTGGTGGATGTCGTCCGCCCGCCGCTGGCGCCAGCCGTGTCCGATTACTGTGGGCTCGTGGCAGCCGGGGCAGATTCGGAGAAACTCCAAAGGCTTGCTTTCGGCGTCGTCCCATGCGATATATACAATCATCGCGGTGGCGAAGGGGCCCCTCGGAGTCTCCGCCCTACGGTTTGCCCGATTGGCCACCTTCGCTTCCTACTGCATCACAAGCTCATCTGGAAGAAAAGACCCACCTTACCCCTCCCAACCCACACGCCTGTTGATTGGCCGGTAAACCGGTCACGGGTTTTCAAAAACTATATTTCTTTTGTTTCCCTATACTTGCACTTTCAGTTCGACACGTGCGAGCGACGACGGCTGTTAGATTAAAGCCAGAAAGAACGGCCACGCGGGAACGCGAGTGGCACTCAGGGAAATAATCGTGAAGAAGAAACAGAAAACCACTGAACTCACGGAACAAGGTAAGGACATCGCTGCGGAAGAAGACCAGGGGACACGGCTGATCCCGGAAATAATCACCTACGGACTCAAGCAGATCGCAGCAGGCAACGTAAGAGTAACCGCGGGAGACGTGATTCGTCTCGCGCAGATTTGTGAAGAGCAGGGAGCGACGGAGGTACAAGTGGTGGAAGTGAAATGGGTAGACGAGTCGACAACGGACGATGCAAGC